>JBLHTH010000159.1:0-7473 GCA_047627195.1 Pseudohongiellaceae bacterium
CTTTATTTCTTTATCAACTCAAACTCGGCCATAGATTCTACATGCGTAGTGTGAGGAAACATATCCATAACCCCAGTTGAGATCAAGCGGTATCCTTTGCTGAGTAAAGAAGCAGTATCTCTGGCCAGAGTAGACGGATTGCAGGAGACATAGACAATCTTTTCAGCCTTGAGAGCGGCAACTTCTTCAATGATCTCAGCCGCACCAGAACGAGGTGGATCTAACAGCACTTTATTGAATTTAATCGAACTCCACGGCTTATTAGCCATCGACTCCGCCAAGTTTGCGGCAAAAAACTTAACGTTACTGATTCCATTAGCGGAGGCATTTTCGTAACCACGCTGAACCATCTCTTCACTGCCCTCAACGCCAACTACTTCGCCTGCTCGTCTAGCTAACGCGAGAGTAAAATTCCCCAAACCGCAAAAAAGATCTAAGACAATGTCGTCCTTCTTTATAGCGAGCTTTTCCAAGGCTTGACTGACGATTGCACGGTTGATACCCGCATTTATTTGAGTAAAGTCCATCGGATGAAAGCTTAACTTTAAGCCGAATTCCGGTAGTGAATACACAAGGCGGTCAGCTTCTTCAAGTGGAAATACTTTATGAACTGAATCATTACCTGCAGGCTGCAAATACAAATGAATATCATTGGCTTTCGCAAATTCAATCAACTTATCTATGTCTGCCTCAATCAACTCCTCCAAGTGCCTGAAAACAAGCGCCACTTGATTGAGATTTGATTCAACATCTGTGTTCGGCATATCCCCTGCAGCCACCTCTATTTGCGGAATACTCCGTTTACTTTCCAATGTTCCTATAAGCTCACGCAGCCCAACGATAAGCTGCGCCACCTCAGGTATCAGTATTGAGCAGTTGTCCATTTCGGTAATGAAACTGCTGTATTTTTCGCGAAAGCCGACCAGCACTCCGCCTTTTTTTTCTACTAATCTAACGCCTAACCGAGCTTTGCGTCGATAATTTAAGGTTGCACCTAGCAGTGGCGCAAGCAATTCAAAATCTTTTTCCTCTAGCCCGGTCGCATGTGTCATTTGCTCCAGCAAGACCGATTGTTTAAATTGTATTTGCTCTTGCGGCATCCAATGCTGGAGCGAGCAGCCGCCGCACTGCTTCGTAAAATGGCAAGGAGGCTCAACACGCTGCGTAGAGGAGTTATGTACCTCTACAGTCTTAAACTCATCGAATTTGCTTCGTTTGCGAACAAACTGTGCGCTAACTCGTTCACCGACTAATGCGCCATCCACGAAGGCAACCTTTCCCTCTCGATGTGCCACTCCTCTGCCTTCATGACTAATAGAGCTGATTTCTAGCTCGACTGGCTCTAATGGGAGTTTTTGTTTGCGAAAACGGCGTTTACTCAATTGTTAATTCCTTTGCTTGATAATAATTATCCAGACGGCTTAGACTCGCGGTGGGGATATAATCGGTGTAAGTTAAAATTTTGATTCTAAAACTTAATCAGCTTTTCATGGCAATTTTTTATAACAGCTATCTAAAGAAGCTAATCAATTCAACTACCCAACAAAGACTCCGGTAGAAAGATAGCGATCGCCTCGATCACAAATGATGGACACTATAGTGGCGTTCTCTAATTCTTGGGAGAGTTTTAGCGAAGCAAAAACGGCGCCACCTGCGGAAACCCCACAAAAAATTCCCTCGTGAGTTGCTAGAGCTCGCATGGTATTTTCAGCATCAATTTGCGCAATATCTATTACTCGATCGACACGACTTGGATCAAATATTTGAGGTAGGTATTCTTTGGGCCAACGGCGGATTCCCGGGATGCGAGAGCCTTCTTGCGGCTGTAAGCCAATTATTTGGATATTGGGGTTTTGTTCTTTTAGATAACGAGAAACACCCATAATAGTGCCGGTAGTCCCCATTGATGAGACGAAATGAGTGACTTGACCCTTGGTGTCTCGCCATATTTCAGGACCGGTCGTCATGTAATGGGCATTAGGATTATCTTGATTTGCAAACTGGTTAAGCGCCTTCCCTTCCCCAGCTTTTTCCATTTCAAGCGCCAAATCACGAGCGCCTTCCATACCCTGAGCTTCAGTAACTAATATTAATTTCGCACCGTAGGCGCTCATAGAGGCCTTGCGCTCCGAACTCATGTTATCGGGCATGATCAGCGTTAGTTTATAGCCCTTAACTGCAGCTACCATGGCTAGCGCTATTCCTGTGTTGCCGCTGGTGGCTTCAATTAAAGAATCTCCGGGCTTTATCTCGCCTCGGAGTTCAGCTTGGCGAATCATGCTAAGAGCTGCCCGGTCTTTGACCGAACCAGCTGGATTATCCCCTTCCAGTTTACCTAGGATGGTATTAGAAGTATTTCCAGGCAGGCGCTGCAATTGCACCAGTGGGGTGTTGCCGATCTGGCTTTCTATGGTTTGATAAGACATGTTAAATCTGGTCGTAATTAAGAAAGCCAAATTCTACATTGATTAGTGAATAGGATAAAGGTAATGGGCTTTAAGTCCTCTGCCTGAACAAAGACCGACTGTGCAAAGGCTTGTCTCCTAAGTGCACTGAGAGGGCGATACGCAGTAATCTTTTCGCGGCGATAAGAACACTGGGCTGGGTAAAGTCTAGGTCCCCGAGTGACAATAGATCAGCACCGTGAAACTTGGCTGATTCTGGCGAGTCATTAGCGCCATTTTCAATCTGGGAGAAACCGGTGTTTGGACTAAAGCTATAGGACTTGCCCTGCTCTAAGGGCGAGCCTGTGTCACAGTCTGACTCGAAATTAACGCCGTAACCTAATTCTGTCAGCAAACCTAGCTCGAATTTACGAAGAAGTACCTCTAGCTCCCCATCTCCCTGCAAGGCTAATAAAGAATCTTGATAAGCTAAATACAGGGGTTTGTGTTCCACATAGTTATGCAGCAAGCGCGTGAGTAGCTCATTGATATACATGCCGCTAAACAGTCTTTGACCTTGTAGATTGAGTGCCGCAACACTGGACTCTGAATCAATAACGGTTTTAACGTCACCGCGCCCGCTAAAAGACAGCAGCAAAGGTTGGAAGGGCTGCAGGCTGGATCGGTATTTGGATTTTTCTCTGCGCGCACCCTTGGCGACGGCTCGCACTCTGCCGTAGTCTAAACAAAAAAAGTCCACTAGCATGCTGGTATTTTGAAATGCCTGCCGGTGAAGTACATAGGCCGGCTGTAACTGGACTCGATTTTCCATGGCTTGGGCTTATTACGAAATAGCGAAGATTAAAATTTGTAGATTACACACCGAAGGTCTTCGTTAGCGGGTCACATGCTTAGCTAGGGATCTATATAGCCAAGGCTTTGTAAGGCTCGTTCATCGTCGGCCCATCCAGACTTTACTTTAACCCAGAGGTTCAGCATGACCTTGGTGTCAAAGCTGCGCTCCATGTCTTCCCGAGCCGCTGTTCCAATAGTTTTCAAGCGCTCCCCATCTTTGCCAACAACAATTCGCTTCTGACCTTTTTTATCAACCAGTATAAGACCATGAATATGCAGAATCTTGCCGTCCTGTTCAAATTTTTCGATTTCAACAGTCGCCTCGTAAGGAAGCTCATCTCCTAACTGACGAGTCACCTTCTCGCGAATAAGCTCCGCGGCTAAAAACCGAGAGCTACGATCAGTGACCTGATCTTCGGGGAATAAAAAAGGCCCTTCAGGCAGATATTTTTTTACCAATTCTTCCACCGACGGCAAATTATGCCCGCCAAGCGCTGACACCGGCACTATTTCCGCAAAATCAAACTTTTCCGACATGGCTTGAATATGAGGGAGTAATTCTTTTTTGTCTTTCACCAAGTCTATTTTGTTAATCACTAGCAAAACAGGCACCTTAGTCCCTTGCAGCAGCGACAGTACCAATTCATCTGCCGCTGACCAGGTTAATCGCTCAATAACAAAAAAGATTGCGTCGACATCATTCACAACCGATGCCACAGTCTCATTCATCACCCGATTAAGGGCTTTGTTGATATTGCCATGCAATCCCGGCGTATCCACAAAAAGGCATTGATAATCGGCGCCGCTGGCAATTCCCAAAATTCGATGACGAGTTGTTTGAGGCTTGCGCGAGGTTATGCTGATCTTTTGCTTAAGCATATGATTCAACAGCGTGGATTTGCCAACATTAGGCCGACCTACGATTGCAACAAAGCCACATCGCGTTGTTTTGCTTATTTCAGTCAATTTCTGCACTCAATTCAGTTAAGAGTTTTGCAGCAGCTTCTTGCTCAGCTGCACGTTTACTTCGCCCTATTCCAAGCTGGGTATTTTCCAGCGTGGCAACGGAGCAGGAAATGGTAAAAACTTGATCGTGAGCAACACCCTCTACTTTTACCACTTCATATTGGGGTAATGCCAAGCCTTTAGCTTGCATTAGCTCCTGTAGCTGCGTTTTTGCGTCTTTGCTTTCCTTTAACGTATGCTGAACATTGATTTGTGCAAACGCCCAAGTACGCACTTGCGCCTTGCAAGGCTCGATGCCACCATCAAGATAAATAGCGGCGATAATCGCTTCTACAGCATCAGATAAAATTGAATCGCGAGCTGCTCCACCGCTGTTCCGCTCGCCACTACCCAAGCGCAGGAAACTGCCCAGCTTCAATTGACGCGCAATAGCTGCAAGCGCCGGCTTGCTGACCATACTTGCCCGCATTCGACTAAGCTCACCCTCTGCGGCGGTGGGGAATTCTTGATACAGAAGTTCGGCGACAACAAACCCTAGTAAAGAATCGCCAAGAAATTCGAAACGCTCATTGTTGTTTTTCTCAGCGCTACGATGAGTTAACGCTTGTTTGAGAAGCTCTAAATTAGCAAATCGGTGGGAAAGCGATTGCTGAAAATTTTCCACATTATTGGTCATCTATTTACTGCAAAACAGTGTTGAACTTTGCAACGACATCTAAGTTTAAAAATAGCTCAACTCGCCTTTCATACGCTATTGTCACAACTGGCTTGTCGTTCTCTTTGGCCAACCGGATACTTGTCACATCGAAATCTCGCACGTTGTTGATTTGCAGGTTATCACCCACTTTGAGTCGAAGCTCTCTGGTATTTAGATTCGCTATTTCCCCAGATTCGATAAGGCCTTTGGTATAGCTGGTGACAATATTATGATCGATGTACAAAGGTCCAAGTTTTAGCCCGCAAGTCAGAAATACGACAATTACCACAAATGTCATAATTAAGCCGAGCTTTGATGCCCCAGCCTGCCGTTTTAAATTAGTCATTCTAAGTGCTTTCATAGTCATACTCGCTAATCCACATTGGGAATCTCAATTTGCCCTAGAACAATGTTAGTTCAGAACCCTGTCCAATGAGATTCAACAAAAGGTCTCTTAGGTTATCGCACCCTTTGCCACCAGCATTAATCTTGGCCCTTACGGTTGAGAAAACCGCTAGAAGCATCGCAGCTTAGAGTTCAATGACTATTTTATTAGCTGATTTCTGGAAAATGTGGGCAGATGCAAGCCGGGTTCCTTGTGCATCCAAACTGCAAACGCTTTACCAACGATTTGAGACTCAGGAACAGCGCCCCATTCTCTGCTATCCGCGCTGTTGTCGCGGTTGTCGCCCATCATAAAATAGTGCCCGTTGGGAATGAGCCAGGTAGTTCTGGTGCGCCGGTTACCAGCGGCATCAATAAACTGTGCGGGATGCTCAACATCACCCAATAGCTCAGAGTAAAGCGTACCAGACAAGTCCCCAACACTGGTGTCCACGATAATGGGCCCAATGAAAGCTTTACTGATCATTTCACCATTGATATAGAGATTTTTATCTTCATAGCGAATGGTGTCGCCTGGCAGGCCGACCACTCGCTTTATATAGTATTGATCTACGTGAGGAGGAATAAATACCATCACCTCGCCGCGCTTGGGCTTGTCAATATCGATCAATTTTGTGCCTATAACTGGAAGCCGCACACCATAGGCAAACTTATTCACCAAGATAAAATCCCCGACTTCTAGGGTAGGGATCATGGAGCCAGTGGGAATTTGAAAAGGCTCAACAAGAAAAGAGCGCAAGGCAAGTACTATCAATAGAACTGGAAAAAACGATTTCGCGTATTCGATGACTATCGGTTCTTGAGCCAAAAGTGCAAGTTGGCCCGCAACTTCTTCTTCAGACTTATTCTTAGCGTGATTGCGCTTATAGTCTTCTATGCCTGCATCCCGGGTTTTTTTGATCAAAAAACTATCGAGTAGCCAGAGGGCACCGCAAAAAGCGACCAAGCAAACTAAAATCAATGAAAAATCTACATCCATTTTTTAACTATCCACTTTGAGTACGGCTAAGAAAGCCTCTTGCGGTATTTCGATATTACCAACTCGCTTCATGCGCTTTTTACCGGCTTTCTGCTTTTCGAGTAATTTCTTTTTGCGCGTTATATCGCCACCATAGCATTTTGCGGTTACATTTTTTCGCAGCGCCTTAACCGTTTGGCGAGCTATTATCTGCCCACCAATCGCCGCTTGTATGGCAACATCATAGAGTTGTCGCGGAATCAACTCTTTCATTTTCTCAACTAAAGCTCGACCTCGATTATGGGCATGCTCGCGATAAACGATAATTGCTAGCGCATCGACTCGGTCACCGTTAATCATTACATCCAAACGTACTAAGTTAGACGGCTCGAAACGGATAAACTGGTAGTCTAATGAAGCATAACCCCTGCTTACAGATTTAAGGCGATCAAAGAAGTCCAATACTACCTCGTTCATTGGTAGCTCATAGCGCAAAGACACTTGTTTGCCTATAAATTGCATGTCTTTCTGCACACCGCGTCTGTTAACACACAGAGTAATCACATTGCCTAAGTGCTCATGGGGGACAAGAATATTTGCCACCACAATAGGCTCACGCATCTCTTCGATAGAATTTATCGGTGGCAGCCTTGAAGGACTGTCCACCTTTACTACTTCGCCGCTGGTAAGCAGAACTTCATAGACAACGGTCGGCGCAGTGGTAATTAAATCTAAGTCGTATTCTCGTTCCAGCCTCTCTTGGATGATCTCCATGTGCAACATACCAAGGAAACCACAGCGAAACCCAAACCCTAGAGCATCAGAGTTTTCCGGCTCAAAATACAACGATGCATCGTTCAATGTGAGTTTGGAAAGCGCATCTCGAAAGTTTTCAAAATCGTCTGAGGAAACGGGGAAAAGACCCGCATAAACCTGAGGCTGAATTTTTCGAAAACCAGCTAGGGCCTCCACATTGGGTGTTTTAGCGAGGGTAATGGTATCGCCCACCGGCGCGCCCAGAATGTCTTTAATGCCCGCTACGATAAAGCCAACTTCTCCTGCAGCAAGATGAGTAGTCTCAGTCCTTTTGGGAGTAAAGACGCCTACACTGTCAACGATATGTGCTTTGCCTAGGGTCTTGGCGATAATTTTATCGCCTTTGCTTAATTTTCCGGCAACTACTCGAACCAGAGAAACGACTCCGAGGT
>JBLHTH010000160.1:0-7352 GCA_047627195.1 Pseudohongiellaceae bacterium
ACATTAACTTTGCCAGGCTTTTTCTCTGCCGCAATGCGATCCAATATACCGTTCTTTTCATTTTCATCGAGGGCATAAAACACCTCTTTGCCGATGTCGATACGAAACAAAGGCGGCATTGCGACATAAATATGACCGGCGTCAACTACTGCTCGAAAATGTTTAACAAAAAGTGCACACAATAGTGTCGCGATATGAAGACCGTCGGAGTCGGCGTCCGCTAGTATGCAGATCTTGCCATACCGAAGGCCGTCGATATTACTAGTTGCCGGATCAACACCAAGTGCGATTGCAATATCATGCACAGCTTGAGATGCCAATATTTCACTCGAATCCACCTCCCAGGTGTTAAGTATTTTTCCACGCAGGGGCATGATCGCCTGAAATTCTCGGTCTCTTGCCTGTTTAGCAGACCCGCCAGCTGAATCACCCTCAACCAGGAAGAGCTCCCCTGACATAACTTCTTGAGTGGAGCAGTCCGCCAACTTACCCGGCAATGCTGGGCCCGAGGTGATTTTCTTTCTGGCTACTTTTTTGCTGTCCTTAAGCCGGCTTTGTGCATTGTTTATACAAAGTTCTGCAATCGCCTCTGCTTCATCGGTGTGCTGATTCAACCAAAGACTGAACGCATCTTTAATCACTCCAGAAACAAAGACCGCACATTGCCTTGAGGACAAGCGCTCTTTAGTCTGTCCGGAAAACTGCGGCTCAATAACCTTTGAGGACAAAACATAGCAGCATTTATCCCACACATCGTCTGGGGTCAGTTTTAAACCTCGAGGCAATAGATTTCTAAATTCACAGAATTCCCTTAATGCATCGAGTAATCCTGTCCTCAGGCCATTTACATGGGTACCGCCTAATGGCGTTGGTATTAGGTTAACGTAACTCTCGCCGATAATCTCGCCACCTTCAGGCAACCACTGCACCGCCCAATCAGCAGCTTCGCCGTTGCCAACTACGGACCCTTCGAAGGGTTCTGTCGGCAGAGTCAAATACTCGGAGGTAGACTGAAGTAGGTAGTCTGTTAAGCCGTCTTGAAAACACCACTCCTCACTCTGAGCTTTGTCGTCACTTACAGTGTTATCGATAAAGCTCACTCTAAGGCCTGAGCACAGAACCGCCTTCGCTCGGAGGACATGTTTTAGCTTAAGGATTGATATTTTTGCTGAATCGAAATACTTTTCATCTGGTGTGAATTTTACAGTTGTACCGGTGTTGCGTTTTCCAACGGTGTCAATTTGCTTCAACTCGGAGGCTTTTTCACCATCTTTAAACGTCATTGAATAAACCTTACCGTCTCGCTTAACGATAACCTCTAAGGTTTTTGACAGGGCATTAACCACCGAAACTCCAACACCGTGAAGACCGCCCGAGTACTGGTAGTTATCACCTGAGAACTTGCCTCCAGCGTGAAGCCGGGTAAGGATAAGCTCAACACCGCTAACTTTTTCGTCTTTATGATTGTCCACCGGCATGCCACGCCCGTCGTCAGAAACTTCTACGCTGCCGTCTTTATGCAGGATGAGAGTAAGACTATTGGCAAAGCCTGCTAGCGCTTCGTCTACACTGTTATCTATTACTTCTTGTACCAAATGGTTTGGCCTCGAAGTATCGGTATACATGCCTGGCCGCTTACGAACCGGATCTAGTCCGGTTAAGACTTCGATGGCGTCAGCGTTATAGGTATTTGACATTCAATTTTCTTCTGTAGGGAAAGTCGCTCGATAAGCGAAAAGTTGATAGTACTCTATCGCGCATTTATCTTGATTCTTGATAGTAGAAACTCAAAGATTAGAGGTAGTTCCTCTAAGTAGTTTTCATAGCTGTGATTCCCGCCTTGGCGGACAAGGCAGTTGGCATCGGAAAACTTTTCAACGGCGTGATTATAATCTAATGTCTCATCGCCAGTTTGAACCAAAACTAGGAAATTTTCCGGCTCCTTTAAAGCCTCGACATCGATGCCTTTGAGTTCACCTATATGCTCTTTAGTCACCGTGTGAATTTCATCTGTGTAATAGTTACGGTGTTCACCAATATGCTTCTCCCAAAGCTCAAAAGGTCTCACTGCTGGATTGATAAGCACTGCCGGCAGATCATATTTTTGCGAAAGATAGGTGGCGTAAAATCCACCTAGTGAACTACCCATAAGAACGATCTCAGCGTTTTCTTTGCTTTCTATTAGCTGGCAAAGCTCCGCAGCTGTTTGCGCCGGTCCGTTGCGCATCATCGGAAAGGTACAGCTGTCTTCGAATCCTATTTCACTGCAGTATGAGGCTGTTTGCTGGGCCTTAACAGACTGCGGAGAACTTAGAAAACCGTGTAAATAGAGAAGATGTGGAGAACTGGACAACGCTTTTTTCCGAATAATGTGTAAGGTAATAGTAAATTGACAAGAATTTGGAATGCTATTTCGACTAACTTATCCCTACTGACCCAAAGTTACTGACTTAGCCCTACTCAATCGCAATATTTTAAACCTTGTAGTAAATCCAAAAGAATAAATATAAACGAGTAGATACAACTGAATTCAACCAATTGAATTTCTGCAACAAGCTTTGCCATTAGTAGCCGCTGCTTTCGTAATCCACATCAAGATCTGAATCTTGTATCCTTTTCACATCAGATTCAATAGTGCCATTTTCATAAAGGGTAAAGCTTCTATACCCAGGATTTAGCGCGTCAAGTGCAAAACTCGTTGTATGAGGTTTAAATTGAATACAGGTTGACGGAGAACAAAAACAGCGTATCCCCAAATGCTCGAAATCCAAAGACTGATGAATATGACCATAAACCACTGAATTAACTTTACTACATGATGCTGCAATTTTAAAAAAACGCTCATCATTTTGTAAACCTATATCTTTCATCCACTGTGCACTGCCTGGCACCGGATTATGATGCAAGCAAATCATACAAAAATCGATCGACTTGCTGGCTTTTACAAATTCTAGTCTCTCTTGTAAAAATTCAATTTCGCTTTCGGCTAGACGGCCATGTACTTGTCCGACAATTGAAGTATCCAACATCACTATAAACCAGTTTTGAAGTTGAATAGTCTTGTTGCAAAGGTCGCTGCCTTTAGCGACATATTGCATAACCGTGGCGACGTCGTGATTGCCGGGTATCCAACGACATAAAGTATTAAGTGGTGTAATAGCTTCTAGAAATTTCTCGTAAGCGGCAATTGAGGCATCTTGCGCAATGTCACCGGTTGCCAATATAAGATCGATAGGTTCTTCATAGTGCGCTACCATTTTTACTACATGGTTTAGGCTGTCTGCGGTATTCATCTTTAGCAGCGTACCACTAGCAGTTCCATACAAGTGAGTATCAGTAATCTGCACAAGTTTTATAGGAGTTGATGATGCCATAAGGGTTGAAGCTTCATTGAGTACTAAAGAGTATAGCTGGCGCTTTCATGCTTCTACCTACTTTTAAGCAATGCGATAGCCACTCGCCTAAGAATGCGTTCACTTGCATTTTCTCATCTGCACAGTACATCTTCGGATTTGGCTGGGCATAACGGGATTGCAAGTGGCGATGACCTTGATAGGAAACAACTTCAGCGGTATTTGCATCATGATAAGCCCGGACAAGCATGGATGGATTAGTCATCCATGCTTTGAACTGAGGCTTCTGTGTAATCTCTAATGTAGTGGTGTATTTGAAAGCTTCTAGGATTCTTATTTGAACAACTACTTTCTCGTCTTTCTCAGCTTTCTCAGCTTTCTCGCCTGCTTCGTTACTGGTCTCAAAATCTGCAATCGCAAACTCAACGCTGATGCCTTCTAAGATTTTTTCCGGATCGGCTAACTCGCGATTAATGACGTCGGCATCAGAATTATCAGGAATATAATCTTCAAATGACCGATCAAGATACGCTTGTAATTGAGGGACCAGTTTAAGCAACCTTATATAGTTGGCGTCGCATTCAGCCATTTGCTTAATCAGGTCAACACTGTAGGATTTTCTTGCCATAAGTCTTTTCGGCCTAAGTACTTGTCGTGTGCTATTTGTTTGTGGTTTTGCGGTTTTTTGTGTTTCGCTTGATGTTTGACGTTTAAGCTATCTCAAGCTCAAACGAAATTTTAACTAAGTCTAATTGTAAACATTTACGCCATATTTGCGAGCCAATCTATGAATATATTCCAATTTTTGCACTATATTAGTGAGCCTCACTTAGCCATTGACTGGTGATTGCGTCAAGGTGCTTTTCAAGCCAAAAACTGGCGATAATCGTCATTGCGTTATTGATTAGACCAGACTCTACTGCTTGCTGGAGTTGTTTGACTGAAAGTACGACAACCTCAATATCTTCATGCTCAGTATCCAGCCCAAACACTCCCCCTGCGAGGCTCGCGTCGACCTGTCCACAAAATAGATGTACTTTCTCGTTGGTGGTGCCGGGACTATTGTAATAACTACAAATTTTGACAACATTTTTAGGCGTGCAGTCTGCCTCTTCTTGCGATTCTCTCACCGCAACATCTTCAGCAGACTCACCGGCTTCAATCATTCCAGCAACCAGCTCCAACAACCATGGACTCTGGTCCTCATCGATCATTCCCACCCTAAACTGCCTAACTAGGACCACTTCATGTCTCATCGGGTCGAGAAGAAGTATTCCAATGGCGCCACTTTTAACTTGAATTTCACGCCGCATCTCCTCACTCCAGCCACCTAAAACCAGCTTGTGCTTTAGCAACAGCTTGTCAACTTTAAGAAAGCCGTCATATCCAGTTTGCCGCTGACAGATTTCTACATCGTCGCTCGAGAATTTAGGGCTAAGCTTGCTCATACTTGAAACCAATAGGATTAACTGATGATTGAGAATTAGAACCTGTTAAATGACTTACCAAGTGCGCTGGTGAGAAAACCGAATGCGGGGGTGTGGACTGAGCAAGATTTAGCAGATGTGGCGGCAGTTTCTGTGCGCTTTTATTAATGCCTAGGCCCCAATGAGCCAGCTAAGCAGCTCTGCTTCATAGGGTCCTGCGCAATCGTTTGGCCATAAAATATGGTCAAAAAGGGGCACAGAAAATTGACCCTAGACGAGAACTGTCAGCGCACAAAAGTAGAGCTGCTAAGAGGCTTAGTCTCGGTTGGTAACCTCTAAGAGATGGTATCCAAATTGTGTTTTTACCGGTCCTTGCAGAGAATTAACATCGGCGCTAAAAACCACCGCATCAAATTCTTTAACCATCATGCCTGGGCTAAACTGACCAAGGTCACCACCTTGAGCTTTTGAAGGGCAATTTGAATGGGCTCGGGCTACGTCACCGAAGTCTTCCCCAGCGTTTATCTTATCTTTGAGTTCCAAACACTTCTCTTCAGTATCCACTAATATGTGGCGGGCGCTAGCTGTTGTCATATTTATTCCTCTTTCGATTTCTTGGAGTACAGTATGCCTTAATCATCTTGTCAGGCACACAAGTAATGAGACTTACGCTATAATGGACGGCTAATCACGCGCCCTTGCTGGCGCGGCCAGTGCCAACGCGACTCCTGAGCATGACTCGTTTAAGCAGTAATTTTTTAGTCATTAGTTAAGGTTTTTATTATGCCATTGCCCGAGCCGACCCCTAGAAGACATGTCCATACGCGAGCGATTGATTACAGAGGCTTCGAGCGCGAGGACGGCCTTTGGGATATTGAGGCTCTTATGACAGATACCAAAACCTACGGTTTTAGGAACAATTGGCGTGGGGAAGTGGCGATAGGCGAACCCCTGCATGAAATGCTTCTGCGAGTCACCATAGACGATGAGTTCACCATCACGGATGTCGTGGCAGCGACAGATCATAGTCCATTCGAAATGTGCCCAGAGATCACTCCTGTGTATAAAACTTTGGTCGGCATCAAAATGGGCTTAGGCTGGCGCAAAGCCATACGAATGAAAGTTGGAGGTGTTGACGGGTGCACTCACTTAACTGAATTACTTTTCCCCATGGCGACTGTGGCAATGCAAACTATTTGGCCACTGATGAGGCACAGAAAAAATCAGGCTGACTCTGAAATTAGTGACGAAGCAGGTGCCAGCGAAAAGCGGCCTATGGTGCTCAATACCTGCCACGCCTGGTCTACTGAGTCGCCAGTGGTGAAAGAGAATGCGCCCAAGTACTACACCGGCCCCGATAGAATCGATGCTATGGATATTGATTAGCCGCCTATTTCCTTAATATTGCCTTCTCTAATACCTCATCCAAGGCTAGACGAAATAAGGTCGGTGCCTGAGGCATCCCAATAAGTTTCAGAATGTTTGCATTGATTAATCCAGAGTTTACTTAGTCTAGGCTTATCCGCTGAGCCGAGCCATAAGTGACCGGAGCGGGGGGGAGGCATACAAACAATTAGGACCAAGTAGCCTTAAGAAGGCCGTATGTCGGCCACTTATAGCGCATACCTACTTAACTTGGTCTAACCTAGCTGAACTCAACTGGCAGTCAAGGACTCCGGCGGTGTTTGTTCACAGCCCTTCCGCCCAGAGATAACACAAATCCAGGCCCTGACTAAGTAATTGAATTTCATAGATGCTAAATTTGTCCAACCTAGAATCAGCGCATCAAAGCAGAATAACCTACTATCTCAATCGCCCATTTTCTCTAAAAACCTCAGACCCTGAGCCTTGTTCTACCCACAAACCCACAAACCTATACGATCTACTTATAAAAAAATGGAACCACCAAGGAAATTACGACTCCTTCTTTATCAGTTCGGTTTTCGGCGCTGATTCTTCCGCCATGAAACTCGGCGATTAGCCGGGCAATATGCAAACCCATGCCTAGGTGTGGCTGCTTTTGTTTCTCTTGCGGCCTGACCGAAATCATTGAATCAAATACCCTATCTTTCATTTCTTCTGGCAAAAACGGGCCTGAGTTGGATACCTTCACAACAACATGATCCCGCAGTGCCTGACAGTAAACAACGATAGGCTCATCCAAATAGGAAAATTCGACGGCGTTAGCAATAAGCTTGTCCAGCAGCTGTGCAAAGTACTCAGGAACCCCATTAATTTGAATTGGCCGATCGGTTAGGTCAGTTTCAAACACAGATTTTGGATAGGCCAGCTTATATCCCTCAACACAGCCGTAAATAACGTGAACGAGATCTATTTTTTCTTTTTCCGAGGTTTGTAAAATTTGCTCAAGTCGAGTGGCTTCACTCATATTGGTCAAGATTAAATTGAGCCTCTTGATGCCTTCCTCTGCGCGCTCTATGTAAATCTTAGATTCATCATTACTGTCTATCATACTCAAATTTTCTAGCGATGATCTGACCACTGTCACTGGCGTTCTCAATTCATGGGAAAGCCTTGACGACATGTTTTCCAAGTAGCCTGTATATTGAGA
>JBLHTH010000161.1:0-7250 GCA_047627195.1 Pseudohongiellaceae bacterium
GATTTGGTCCCTCTGGCAGCATGCTGATTGTTGATTGTTTAACAGACAACCCTAACCGAACATTTGGCGACGTCAGGCAGTGCTTCGTAAAAACCAAATCAAAAATTGGAACACCGGGCAATGTTAGCCATTTGTTCGATCACTGCGCCATTCTTAAACTAAAAGCCGACGACGAAGAAGCAGTGCTCGAAGCATTGCTCGAAGCTGACGTCGACGTGGTCGATATTGAAAGTGAAGATGGATTTATCACCGCATTTACGCCCAACACAGATTATGGCTCCGCCCGCCAAGCACTTTGCAATAGGTTTGGCGACGACAAAGGGGAAATCGACTTTGACACAGATGTGATTCAATTTTTACCCCAGGCAACAATCGAGTTAAGCGGCGAAAATATTGAGGTTTTTGAAAAACTCATCGATATGCTAAATGACTTAGACGATGTCCAAAACATTTATCACAATGTCGAAGCATAGAAATGAAACCTGTAATCTTTGACACCGATATAGGTATCGATGATGCCATGGCGCTTTTATTCGCGCATTATTCAGAAGGCATCTCTATACGTGCCATAACAACCAAATATGGTAACGCTAGCGTTGAGGACACCACCCGAAATGCATTACAGGTTAAGGAAATGTTTGCGATCAGCGCACCGGTATATCAAGGGGCATCAGCCCCGCTGTCGACTCGCTTAGGTAAAGGCTACCCCTCACATGTACACGGTAAAAATGGCTTAGGAGACGTCCAGTTCGATGAACCCCAAGTGCAAGCCGAAACATGGACAGCAGCTCAAGCCCTGGTCGAGATAAGCAAAGAAAGTGAAGGCCGCGGTGAGAAAATTTCTATTATTGCAGTCGGTGGCCTTACCAATATTGCTGCCGCAATTGCGCTTGATCCAGCATTTCCCTCACGAGTTGGCGAGCTTATCGTCATGGGAGGTGCTTTTGGTTACAACCAACACAGCGGCAATGTATCACCTGTTGCGGAAGCGAATATAGCCAGTGACCCATTAGCCGCAGACATTGTTTTTACTAGCGACATACCCACAACCATTGTCGGCTTGGACGTTACCCAAGAAGTCACTATGGACAAATTTTTTATTCAGTCATTGGCCGATTGTGCCGGTCTAGCCGGCCAGTTTATAAAGAAAACCAATAAACACTACTTCGATTTTTACCATAGCATAAGCGGCAAGCATGAATGTCCGCTTCACGATTCCAGCGCAGTCGCTTACCTTCTTAATCCTGACTTATTCTCGACGACTCGGCGACCAGTGCGCGTTGTCACTGAAGGAATTGCTCTAGGGCAAACGATTCACAGCAATGAACTACGAGCTTATGTAACGGATGCGTGGGATAACATCCCAGATTGTACGATTTGCACGCAGGTAAACGCTCCCGCTGTTCTGGCGTTATATCAATCCACATTGGCCTTAGCTGGGTAAACTTAAAACCGATATGAGTAAATCAGCCTTGCACTCAATTTGGGTTATCGGAAGCATCAACACTGACATGGTGGTGAAGGCTAATTCCCTCCCCCGTCCAGGCCAGACCATTATAGGTGGTGAATTTTTTATGAATTCCGGTGGTAAGGGCGCAAATCAAGCCGTTGCCGCCGCTCGCCTTGGCGCGGAAGTCTCATTGCTTGGTTGCCTCGGCCAGGATATTTTTGGCGATGAAGCGATAACACAACTTAAGAGTGAAAAGATCAATTGCAGCTTTGTAAGCAGAAGTGAAAACCTGCCTTCGGGTGTTGCACTCATTAATGTTGATTCCACTGGCGAGAATCAAATTACGGTAGCGCCTGGCGCAAACTATTCAGTCGGTGAACAACAGGTGGATTTAGCTTTTAACTCAATCGAAATTGGCAGTTTGATATTGCTTCAATTAGAAATCCCGCTAGCTACGGTATCCCACACCATTGACCTAGCGCAAAAACATAACTGCAGAGTTATCCTAGACCCTGCTCCCGCTCAAAGTTTATCTAAACAAATGCTACAAGATCTTTATTTGATTACCCCCAATGAATCTGAAGCGGAAATTCTAACGGGCATTAAAATCGACTCCCCAGAATCGGCTGAAAGCGCCGCCAAGCACTTATTGAAGATGGGAGTGATAAACGTCGCAATAACAATCGGCAGCAAGGGGGTTTTTTTAGCTAACAGTGAAGGCTACGAAATAATCCCCGCACCTGCAGTGACGGCAATAGATACAACGGCAGCAGGAGACTGTTTTAATGGTTCATTAGCAGCTGCTTTAGCCAATGGCCGCTCTTTAAGAGATTCGATAGTTTTCGCCTGCCGAGCCGCGTCCATAGCCGTGACAAGAATAGGCGCCCAGAACTCAATGCCATTCCAGCAAGATCTGGCGCCTTAGTAAGCCAGCAAAAAGACTGATCAAAACCATGCGGTTATTCTTAACTGCCACTTGCTCGCGCGTTCATCTCGCTAGGTCGTAATACTCAGAGCAGTTTCTTCAAGCCATTGTAACCACCACGGCTTATGGGCAATTCCTTACCACTAGTTAGGACAGCAGTTTTGCTGTCTTTTGTCTCAGACTCAATTCGAGCAAGAAAATTGACATTCAAAATGTAAGAGCGGTGTATTCGTCAGAACTGCCTTGGATCGAGCTTTTCCTGCAACTTATTTAGCCCGTCCAGTTTTATGTGTGTGGCACTTTCAGTTTGAATCGCCACATAGTCGTCAGCGGATTCGATGTAGCTCACACTACTTATTGCCAACACATGCACATCACTGCCATCTCTCACCAAGATTCGTTGTAACATTTCCGCTTCTCGCTGCGGGTCGAATATCAGATGATTCAAGTTCTTTGGTTTTTCAGAGGCAATTCGGAGAGAAATTTTACTAATGGCTTTCTCTAGTCGTTCAAGATCCACTGGTTTTAGTAAGTGATCTACTGCATTCGCTTCAAAAGCCTGGACCGCATACTCATCATAAGCAGTAACAAAAACAACAAAGGGCGTTTGATCACCTAATAATTCAAGTACATCAAAGCCATCTAATTTCCGCATTTTTATGTCTAAAAAAATTAAATGTTAAGAACCATGCAATGATTGGTTTTTCACCATCCTTATTTTGAATTAGCCAATATATTCCAAGCGCTAGAATTGCCGCAGGAATCAAACCACGAACAGTACGAAACACCCAACCAAGTACTTGCCCAATACCAAAAAATTCTAGTAGCCCGCTTCTAGAGAGCACGATATAACCGGCTAAGCCTAGTAGGATAATTGCAGCGGTTTTCCTTCCGTCTCGGGGATCGTAATCGCTCATAACAGCTTTCTCATTGGCATTTCGGTAAATCAAGCCTAAGCCCTGAACCAAGCTTAATCATGCGGCATTCCGCGAATGCCCCCTAATCCTCAGTCGAGGACAAATATTGCCCTGGAGTCGAATAGGTCCCCATTCCCCGAGTGACGAGCTGTGCTCACGGAAAAGCTAATGAGATTATTTTTTGCAGTTACTAAGATAGCGTCACGGTAGATCTAAAATCAGCTAAGACGAGACCAGTAAGGAGGCAGTATGAACAGTCATCGCTACAAATACATATGCCATCCCATACACATGTTCTTAAGTCAGCTATCCCATAGCAGGCAGGTACTACTCACGATTGCAAAAGTGCTCATGGTTCTAGTCTTGGTAGGGTTTCAATATATCAGTGTAAATGGGGTTCTTTGAGGATTTCACTTAACCAAGCTACCTAGAAAATTAACAGGGTGTTGTTTAAATATCAGCTTGACCCGGCAGGTACCAAAAGCACTCCTGCACATTTGATTGTGCAGGATAAGTTAGCTCAACTTTTTGATAAAGGAGTAATCCCCCAATGAATAGATACTCCCAGCACTGTCTTGAATTAGCCAGCCAAGTTTTTCGTGAGTTTCCTCTCGATGAGGAGCATTAATTACTTTCCCCACTAGTGGATCGACTCCGTTACCAAAAACCACTTCAACGTCGTCGCCTCGAATGATCTGTCCAACAGTCATATGTAGATTCCTTGTTTCAAAATAGATTGTTCTAACAGAGTTTCTAAAAAGAGCATCCAATCAAAGACTTAATCTGGCACTAAAGAGATAACTGAACCCAAAACAATAGACAAAGCAGCTATTCATCGATATTACCCGCAATGCTCCCGAGTAATAGTGCGGCTCGAATCCCTTTTCTTAACAACACCGGCCCACGTTATTATTTCTAAACTCAAACGTGGGCATGCAACGGCTTCAGAGGCTAATGCAGATCAAACAACACCAGGAAACTTATAATCTGCAAATGTTTTCCTCAGCCCCAACTTATTAATCTTACCCGTCGCTGTGTGTGGTAACTCATCTACAAATACCACATCGTCAGGCATTGCCATTTTGTGTAATTTGTCTTTTAAAAATTCCAAGACATCATTTTTCGCCAAGAATTTGCCTTCTTGAATCACCACTATAAGCAATGGTCGCTCGGTCCATTTTGGGTGCGAACGCCCTATTACCGCTGCTTCCGCTATGTCCGCGTGGTTAACCGCAGCATTCTCAATTTCGATAGAACTGATCCACTCACCGCCGGACTTAATAACATCTTTAGTACGGTCGGTAATCTGCAAATAGCCTTCAGCATTAATCGTTGCCACGTCACCGGTTTCGAACCAACCCTTTTCATCTACTGGGCAACCCTCTGCCCCTGGCACTTCGGATAGACCGTAATAGCCTTTAGCTACCCAAGGACCGCGAACTTTAAGTGCGCCAAATGCCACACCGTCCCAAGGCAATTCTTCATTATTTTCGTCAACGATGCACATTTCAATGCCAAATACGCCTCTGCCTTGCAGACACTGCAGATCAGTTATTTCAGAAGTACTTAAATTTTCCATACCTTTCTTCAAACTAAATATTGTGCCTAAAGGGCTAGTTTCTGTCATCCCCCAGCCTTGAACGACTATGGCATTATGCTGCTCTCTAAATCGTTCAACGATGATTCTGGGACAAGCGGCCCCTCCCACGCTCACCCGCTCCAAACTTGGAACTGTTTTATTATTTGCCTCTAAGTAGTCCAAAAGCGCCAACCAGATAGTCGGTACGCCCGAGCTAAAAGTCACTTCTTCCTCAACCATGAGAGAGTGTAAAGTTTCTCCGTCAGCCATTTTTGGACCAGGCAGCACTAACTTCGTTCCCACCATAAGAGCCGCATATGGAGCGCCCCAAGCGTTAACATGAAACATAGGCACCACCGGCAAGCTGGTTACCATGTTAGACGCTCCAGTTACATCAGGGAGCGCGCCGGCAAGAGCGTGTAATAATGTGGAGCGGTGGCTATACACCACACCCTTAGGATTACCTGTAGTACCGGAGGTATAGCACATGCCGCTAGCGGTATTCTCATCGAACTCCGGCCAAACAAAATCATCGGATTGAGCGCTGAGTAACTCTTCATAGCAAAGCACGTTAGGAAGGCTGGAGTTCGGCATATTTGCCTTATCAGTCAACACAATTATCGCCTCTACGCCGGTCAAGTGATCTTTTAGCGCTTCTATCAGCGGCATTACCAGTACGTCCGCAAAAAGAAACCTATCTTGTGCATGGTTAATTATATAAGCCACTTGCTCTGGGAAAAGTTTTGGGTTGATGGTGTGACAAACCATACCGCTACATGAAACACCGTAATACAGCTCCATATGGCGATAATCGTTCCACGCTAACGTGCCTATCCTATCGCCGAAATTAGCGCCTAAAGAATTCAACACGTTGGCTAATTGCCGGCACCTTGCTGCAAAAGTTTTGTAATTCTGCCTGTGGCGCGGGTTATCTATTGTCACCGAGACCATTTCTGTAGTCGGGAAATTCTTCTCAGCATGTGTGAGTATCGACGAGATCATTAACTGGGAATTCATCATAGAAGCTTGCATAGTTTCTCCTTTAATTTGCGAGCTTAGCTCGTCATCATCTTTTTGTTTTGGCACTTACGCACTTTCCTGAATTTAGGTGCGGTATAGCATATTTACTAAGGTTTTCGCCCTAACTTCTGGTTTCAAATTTGGCCCATGTACCGCCTAACCTGTAGTCATAACATACTACACAATTGGCTTGTTTATCCCAAATAAAACAAGGATCTCCTTTCGAGTGAACCTGATATACCGCCGCTAGCCGTTAATCATTCAGGTTAAAGAAGATCAATACTCTCAGGCTCCAACTTCCCCGTGCTTCCAATCATATTCTAAACCTTTTAGTGCTAATCTTGACTTATTCATAAGTTGTATCGAAACGGGGTACACTTATACAATGCCAGAAAAACGCGCAGCGTGAGAAAAATATGAACATCACTATTAGCCTATAAGATGGCGTCCCTATTTACAGGCAAATCGCAAATCAAATCCGCTATATGGTGGCTTCCGGTATCTTGATACTAGGAGAAGAAATATTTCCAGTTAGAACGCTCACGCTAACGCTAAGTGTCACACCAAAAACCGAGGTAAGGGCCTACGCGGAACTGGAAGCATCAGCTGTGATTTATAAACGGCGCGGCGCTGGCACCTGTATTTCAGATAAGCGATCGCCACTAACAGAACAGATGCTATTCAAATCCATGTGGGGTATTGCTCCTCTTTTTGCCTATGGTCTTTGTTTAGTCACTCTTAGCAAAATTAGGCATGGGTGAGTAACTTCTATAAATCAGCGGCTGACGTTGCTAATAGCCACCACCTTTTTGCTCCTAAATAGAGCGCCTAGAAATGCCAAGATTATCGGGCCTCTCTCTTAAGCAAAGCTATAACAAGCACCTTAGAAACTTTCATACACTTCCTTAACCCTCGAAGTCTGCGCAGGCTTCTGAAAACTAACGCAAAATACAAAAGCAACAGACACAAAAAAAGCGTGACATCTCTGCCACGCCTTTAAGTTTTACTAATCACTTCTAGCCCATTCTGCAACCTTATGCTGCGAACTAACACCACGAGCTACCGCACTAAAACACAATCGGTTTGCACTGGCTAAATGGGAGCAGCTATTTACTCTTTTTAGGCTTCCCTTTACTGGTGTTAGGCGCCACTTTCCCGCTGCTCGGGTTAACCATGAAATTCACGCAGTTTAGACCAAGCGAATTCTCAACGGCAAACGGTAGGCCGCTTCCAATCAGCACACCACAAGCTTGCCAAACCCCTGACGGCAGGCCACTAGGCAACGTGGTATTAAGAATCGTATGAGTTTGCTCGCCGTTAACTTGCAGCGAGTTATGGAACGCAATCACTCCCTCACTG
>JBLHTH010000162.1:0-7188 GCA_047627195.1 Pseudohongiellaceae bacterium
ACTAAGTCGTGAACCGGCACGTGCCAAGTAGTCATGGTTAATGGAAAGCTGAGTAAGAGAAATAAATAGCCCGTCATCGCGGGGTTGAATGGATTTTGTCCTAGCCCACCATAGGCATGTTTTGAGATTAAAATCGCGAACCCTATGCCAGCAACAATAAAAATCCATGGTGTGCCAATAGGAACGGTGAGGGCAAACAGGACAGCGGTGACTACGGCGCTCAAATCTTTCATCTGCGCTTTCGGATCTTTGCCTCTAAAGACGAGACATATAGCTTCAAATATTAGAGCCGAAACTATTGCAATCAGTATGTTAAGAAGTATGCCAATACCAAAAAACCAGCACGACAATAAAATGCCAGGGCATAAGCAAAAGAGCAGAATTGCCATTAAGCGGCTAACCGAACGCGCATTGGTTTGCCTTGGGGAAGTCATAGCCAAGCGCGTCATGTTTGCGGCTTTCCAGTGTCGTCTCGTGCTTCTTGAATTTTTTTCAGAGCAGATTCAGTTTTTCGTTTTTTAACTCTGCTCACTGCAGCGGCAATGTCTATTTTTGCTTTACTCTTCGAAAAATCGTCGAAGTCAGTCTTAGTTGAGCGATTTTTTATTAGGCGTGCTTTGCGTTCCTTAGACTCTTCTTTGTCTTTTTTTAATCGGTACTTGTTATATTGATAGCGCTCTTGCCAGTATTCACTTAGCTGGGTCTGTTGCACCTGAGCAAGTTGTGTTGCCTTGCTGGCTCTAAAGTACTGGACTAAGGGGATGTTGCTAGGGCATACATAAGAGCATGCGCCACACTCGATGCAATCGCTTAGGTTCTGGTATTCTAAATTTTCTGAATCTTGTGACCGAGAAAATGCGTAGAGCTGCTGGGGCAGTAGTTTTGCTGGGCAGACGTCAGCGCAATTGCCACATCGTATACAGGCTAATTCGGCAGGTAAATCTGGGAACCACTCTGGCGATGCGGCAATAACGCAGTTGGTGGTCATAGATATCGCTACATTATCATCAAAAAGAGTAACCCCCATGAGAGAGCCGCCAACAATAGTGGACTCGTGTGTCCGCTCGTCGTTACCACACAGTTCTAGTAAAAAAGGAATTGGTGTGCCTAACAAGACTTCAAAATTCTTCGGCGTTTTTAATGGAGTCCCCGCGAGGGTAGTGATTCTGCTTATACAAGGTTGCCCTATAACTATGGCGTTGTAAGCTGCGTAAGCGGTGCCAACATTTTGGACAAGTATATTGATATCAGACGGTACGCCGCCAGAAGGTACTTCCTTGCCGGTGATCGCTTGAACGATTTGCCGCTCGCCGCCGGCAGGGTACTTAGTCGGAATCAAGACCAGTTCGATACTACTGTTTGCTAGTGCCAGTTTTAAGGCGCTAATAGCGTCTGGCATGTTATTTTCTATAGCTACAACGCATTTTTCTGCGTTATTAGCCTGCTGTAAAATTTCAGCACCTGAAACTATTTGGTCAGCTTTTTCGCGAACTAGGGCTTCATCTGCGCTGATAAAGGGCTCGCATTCGCAGGCATTTATTATTAGCAATTGGGTTTTCGATTGCATCGCAAGATTCAGTTTCCCAGACGTTGGCAAATCTATACCTCCTACATTTGCAACGCCTAGATCGTGTAGCTTTTCTATAAGTTGAAATGCGCTTAACGATTGGTATTGCGTCACAGCTTGCAGTGGTTCAACTTTGTCTTGGCCGTCTACGGCAATAACTATATGCAGCTGGGGCTCTGCAAATGAGTTGACGACATGCTTTGCAGAAATTTCCTTAATCTGGCCGGATGTTGGGGCATGAATCGGAACTCCATACGTCGTTGTAGGTGTCGCGATAAGTTGATTTTTTAGTACTAGGTCGCCAACAGAAACTAGAGTTTCAAGACTCTTTCCATCGCGTTGCATGAGAGATAGCCAAAGTTCCTCCGGCAGTGGCGTTGGCATTATTTGGGAGCGCAGTGAGTGCTCTTTAAAAGGAGGTGGGTTTATGCCTCCTGAAGTTTTATGGACTGCTGTTGAGTGCTTGCTTGAGAACAGGCGTGCTATCAAGTTCACGGTTGTCTCCCAAAGCTGTTATGAAGACTGTTTAGGTTATCTGGCAAAGACCAGCCGGGCTGTATATTTGTAAGCGCTGGAACCATGTCGATGCAATCGACAGGGCAGGGGTCGACACATAAATCGCACCCGGTGCACTCGGCTTCGATGACCGTATGCATCAATTTAGGACCACCGAGGATGGCATCAACCGGGCAAGCTTTAATGCATTTTGTGCAGCCAA
Organism: Pseudohongiellaceae bacterium; assembly: GCA_047627195.1. GTDB lineage: Bacteria > Pseudomonadota > Gammaproteobacteria > Pseudomonadales > Pseudohongiellaceae > UBA9145. The sequence goes on from JBLHTH010000162.1 coordinate 2,286, forward strand.
TACATTCGTCTTCTCGAATAACTGCGACCTTAAGCACTTCAAACTCACCATGGGCAGGATTAAGGGTTTTGACCTGATCATTTAATAGTGTGGTGAGCTTAACAATGGTTTCTATTCCACCGGGAGGGCATTGGTTTACAGGCTCGCCTTGACTGATCGCACGAGCGTAAGGTCTGCAGCCTTCGTAGCCACATTGCCCACACTGTGTTTGGGGTAGTAGCTGGTTGATTTTGTCGACGAGTAAGCGCTCTTGCTTGGATCGGTTTTTAATCCAATTGTAAGTCTTAGCTAAGGCATACAGGCCAAATAAAAAGGTCACGCTGACCATTAGATAAGTGGCTGCTGTTGTATTGACGAAAGGGGCTTCCACTACAATAGTCCCGTAAACCCAAGAAAGCTCATTGTGGCTATGCCGGCGCTTATGAACAAAATTGGATTGTCTCTAAATACATCTGGAGTGTCCGAAGTGCTTAGTCTTATTTTAAGTGCGCCGAGGCCTATTAGGACGGCAGCAAAGCCCAGTGCTGCGCCAAAGCTTACCGCCATAGCGTGGAAAAAGTTGCTGACAGAAGGAGCCATATCAGAGTTTTGCAAAGAGTTTCCAACAACAGCGCTATTAATCCCAGCCAGATAAAAACCGATAGGCTGCTGGCGAGCTATGAGCTTGAAGTGCTCGCGAACGAATACTACTAGAACAGTGGTAAGAGCCGCGCTGCTTACAACAAAGACAATAAGTTTTAACCCCCCTAGAGCGAGTGGAGATAAAACGAACCAAAATAAAAGCTGATTTATGCTTGAGCTAAGAATAAGGACAATCGCGGTAAAAATGGCAATATCAATTGCCGGTTGGAGACGCTCACTGAAATTAGCGACAGCAGAGACACCCAAAAGCTGGATGAAGACTATGTTATTCACCAAAGCTGCGGCTAAGATAAGACTCGCGAAATCGGACATTGGGGATGGTAGTCCTAATTAGACCGTTTTAGATTACGGTAATTCTAGCACGGTTAAGTCAGCCAGAAAAAAACCCGCGGTTTTCGCAGGGTCTTGATATAGGCAGACCTTAACAAGGTAGAGTTGAACTCGCCAAGTGGTGAGCACTTTAGTCGGGAAACAATGCTTTAGAGTAGGCTGCTGGAATCCTATATTGATCCAAAATTTGTTGTTCTGAGTCAACGGCATCAGCATGATTGATAACCATTTGATAGCCGTTTGTGTTTTCAAAAACGATGTTATCAGAGTCGCTGTTCTTTACCATGTCGGAAAAATGCGCAAAATCGCGAATAGGTTCGCCGTTAACCGAGTCCACTACCCAGTTGCGCCAGTCGTGATAACCTAAATTCACATCAGCGGCGAGAACTTGAAGTGCGACCACACGCTCTCGGCGTTCTGGCGAACTCCATTCATTGCGCGCTTGCAAAAGGGCAACAGGTGCGGCTCGCGACCAATCATTACCCCATCGTTTAATGAGATTCATATTGAGCGGTACGAATAAAATTCCGCCGTAAATGTAATACTCAGGCGTTTCATCAAACTGTTCGCCGGCAACAAGACTATAGCTTTCCAATGCCCGGTCGGCGTTAAGTTTGGCAGTGCGGACTTTGCCGGCGCGTGAGTAAGTAATATTGATGCTCTCGCCAATGTGGTGCAAATCTATTGCATGTTTATAATCGGTGAGAAGATCTTCTGACAGTTTAATGCTGCCATCGTCGGCAATGTCATAGTCATCTATTTTCAAAATAACATCGTTTTCTCTGAGTTTGCCGCGAGCAGGTGAGTTTTCGAATACTTTGATAACTAAGACACCATGGTCGTCGTCACCGATTCCATAAGCCAGTTTTGCTGCAGGCGAATCCAAAGTTTGGGTTCGAAAACCTAGGTCAGGGAAACCATCTTGCTGGTTATCTTCGCTGTCTTCGAGCACGTGACGGATGATGCTTGGAGGAACAAAATAACCGAGATTTTCAGCGCGACCGCCGGCGTTGGCTTGCATTACAACCCCAACGATCTCGCGATTAACTATAACTGGCCCACCGCTATTTCCGGGATTGATCGCTGCATCGAGTTGACCAGCTAAAAGGTAGGAACCGGCGTGGGCATAGATCTGCTGCTCAACCCTCGAGAGTATGCCTTTAGTTATGCTGAGTGACTTCCCTCCAATAGGATAACCATACACCGAAACCTCATCTAAAGGCTCTGGTAGATTGCCAATAGCTAGGGCTTTCAAATTATCAAAAAAACCTTCTTCCTCTACCGTTATTAAAGCTAGGTCTGCCTCGTGTGAGATGAATGATACTTTTGCAAGATAGCGTTTAGGATCATTGTGTTTCTGTGCTTGGACATAGCTCGCGTTGGCAACGACATGAGCATTGGTGAGGATTTGATTGTTGGCGATGACCGCGCCAGAGCCGCTACTTTGGCGAGGGTTTAATAGTCGCCACGGGGTAAAATAATCTGGCGCTGCTTGAGTGGTATAAATTTTTATGACTGAATCTTCAATCGCTCGTATTTCGCTGCTTTGAGCGTTTATATTTGTGCTTAACGCAGAAAAAGACATAGCAGTAGTGAATAAAATCACACTGCGCGAGACAGCCCCTAGGGACTTGGTTACTATTCTTGAAATCAAATTCATATTGACCTATTGGTTCATCTATTCATTCATAAACAGAAAAATTGTGACTTATGCATCGGCGTCCATCGAGCCGTACGATGCCAGTGTGGGCCACTATTTTCAACTGCAGTGATAGGCTAAGTAGCTGTTGGTTGCGATTAACAGGCCGCCTTGTTAAGGTTTTTATCGGCTAAAATTTGCAATCCATCGTGTCGGCGATTCTAAGTTACTCGCATTCCGGGTTTTGCTCCTTCGTGAGGTTCTAGCAGCCAAATGTCAGATCCACCTGGCCCTGCGGCTAATACCATTCCCTCTGATAAACCGAATTTCATCTTTCTGGGTTTTAGATTGGCGACCACAACGGTGAGCTTACCCTGAAGGCTAGCCGGGTCATAGGCTGACTTGATTCCAGAAAAAACTGTCCGCGTTATTGTTTCTCCCTGCTTGTCCTTGCCTAGATCAAGGGTCAGTTTTAAAAGCTTGTCTGCGCCTTCCACATGATCGGCTTCGGTAATCTTTGCTATTCGTAAGTCAATTTTAGCGAAATCTTCAAAGTCTATTTCCGGCTCAAAAGGAGAGTTTGCATCATTTGAGTCTATGCTTTTTGTTGGCTCAACAATGCTTGTGCTGGCTTCAAATTCAGCTTGAGTTTCAGTTAGCATAGCTTGCACTTTATCTGCTTCAACACGAGTCATTAGTGGCTTGAATTTCTTTATTTCATGCTCAAGTAAAAGGACATCTAGATCGTTCCAAGTCAGCTCGGATACGTTTAGAAATTCTTCGGCCTGCGCTGCCATTGCAGGCAATACCGGTTTGAGATAGATGACTAATAGGCGAAATGAATTGATTCCGGTACTACAAACCTGCTGTAGCTCACCGGACTGTTTGTCTTCTTTGGCAATGACCCACGGTTGTTTGTCATTGATATATTGATTGGCTTTATCCGCAAGTGACATGATGAGTCTTATGGCTCTGCCGTATTCTCGTTCTTGATAATAATTGGTAATCTCTTTTTTAGCAGCCTGCATTTCGACAAGTAGCTCTGGATTATCCAACTCGCTGGATAACTGGCCATTAAAACCTTTGGTAATAAAGCCAGCGCAGCGGCTCGCAATATTGACAACTTTGCCAACTAAGTCAGAGTTAACTCTAAGAGCAAAATCTTCTAGGTTTAAATCCAAATCATCTACTCCAGAAGATAATTTTGCAGCAAGATAATAACGCAAATACTCTGGGTTCAAGTGCTTTAAATAGGTTTTGGCGTTAACGAAAGTTCCCCGCGACTTAGACATCTTGGTGCCATCAACAGTAAGAAATCCGTGAGCATAAACGGCCGTAGGGGTACGATAACCTGCACTGGTTAGCATAGCCGGCCAGAATAAAGTGTGAAAATTGATAATGTCTTTGCCAATAAAATGAAATAGCTCGGTGTCACTGTCGACTTTCCAATACTCGTCGAAGTTATAGTTGCTGCGATCGCAGAGGTTTTGAAAGCTGGCCATATAACCTATTGGCGCATCCAACCACACATAGAAGTATTTGCCCGGGGCACCAGGGATTTCAAATCCAAAGTAGGGCGCATCTCGGCTTATATCCCATTCTTGAAGCTCGTCATCTAGCCACTCGCTTAGTTTATTGGCCACAGGTTCTTGCAATGTTCCGCTTCGCGTCCAAACTCTAAGCATGTCCTTGAATTCAGGAAGCTTAAAGAAAAAGTGCTCTGATTCTTTTTCCACGGGAGTAGCGCCGGAGATAGTCGAGCGCGGGTTTATTAATTCTGCGGGGCTATAAGTAGAGCCACAAGACTCGCAATTATCGCCGTATTGGTCTGCTGTTTTACATTTAGGACAGGTCCCCATAATGTAGCGATCTGCCAAGAAAAGACCTTTTTCTGGGTCGAAAAGCTGTTTGATGTGACGCCTCGCGATATGACCGTTATTATCTATTGTTTTGTAAATTGACTCAGATAATTTTCGGTTCTCCTCTGTGTGGGTAGAGTAGAAATTATCAAATTGAATATGAAACCCTGCATAGTCTTTTTGATGCTCGACATTGACCTTATCGATGAGCTGCTGTGGCGTTATTCCTTGGCGCTGCGCACTTAGCATTATCGCGGTACCGTGGGCATCGTCGGCACAAACATAGACACAATCATGTCCCAATAGGTTTTGTAGCCGCACCCAAATATCGGTTTGAATCGCTTCCATCATATGGCCAAGATGAATTGCTCCATTGGCGTAGGGAAGTGCGCTGGTTACGAGGATTTTGCGAGTGCTCAAGAAATTTCCTTAT
>JBLHTH010000163.1:0-7151 GCA_047627195.1 Pseudohongiellaceae bacterium
TTCTTGGTGTGCCAATTATTCACCATCGCTCTGTTCTTGGCGTCTTGGTTGTTCAACATGAAGACAAGCGCCGCTTCGATGAAGCGGAAGAAGCTTTTCTTATAACGCTGTCAGCGCAATTGGCTGGCGTTATCGCACATGCAGAAGCAACCGGTGCTATTGAGGGGATGAGTCCTTCTGGGCAAAAGACATCGGATACAGTTTTTCCTGGCGTTTCAGGTTCATCTGGTGTCGCCATAGGCGAGGTTGTGGTGATCTTCCCTCCTGCAGATCTTAGCCAGATTCCTAATCGGCGGCCTCGAGACATCGATCAGGAGATAGAATTTTTCAATAGCTGTCTAGAATCAGTTAGAACTGATATTAAAGATATTCACAATCGCTTAGCAGGGCATGTAGCAGAGGAAGAGCGTCAACTCTTCGATGTCTATTTACATATGCTAGACGATGACGCTTTGGGCAACGAAGTAGTAGAGCGCATTAAGCTTGGAAATTGGGCGCAAGGGTCGCTGGCGTACGTGGCTAATGAACATGTTCGAACTTTTGAGATGATGAATGACGCCTATCTAAGTGAAAGGTCTGTGGACATTAAGGATCTTTGCAGTCGCGTGCTCTTTTATTTGCAGCAAAAAGAAACTGTGGTGACTGAGTACGGCGATAACACTATCTTGGTGAGTGAAGAATTAACACCGAGCATGTTAGTCGAGGTGCCAAAAGAAAAGCTGAAAGGCTTAATTTCCGTAAAAGGTTCTGGTAATTCACATGTTGCAATCCTTGCTCGAACCATGGGCATTCCAACGGTCATGGGAGCGGTAGATTTACCTTTCAATAAGCTGGAAGGTAAAGAGGTTATTGTCGACGGTTACAAAGGTGAGGTAATAACAAATCCGTCTGATCAGCTGCGCATTCGTTTTCAAAATACTATTGAAGAGCAAAACCAATTAATCGCTGGTTTAGAAGGATTAAAGGATTTACCTTGCGAAACTGCAGATAACCACCGCGTTAGCTTATGGGTAAATACAGGTTTAATGACTGATGTGATGCAATCATTAGATCAAGGCGCTGAAGGGATTGGTCTTTTTAGAACCGAGGTTCCTTTTCTTTTAAGTGAGCGTTTTCCAAGTGAACAAGAACAGACAGAAATTTATCGGGAGCAGCTCGAGGCATTCGCACCCAAAATAGTAACCATGCGCACGTTGGATATTGGTGGTGACAAATCACTGTCCTATTTTCCCATTGATGAGGAAAATCCTTTTTTAGGGTGGAGAGGAATTCGAGTTACGCTGGATCATCCAGAGATTTTTATGGCACAGGTCAGAGCCATGCTGCGGGCAAGTATCGGTCTTGAAAACCTTCAGATAATGCTGCCAATGATCAGTAATATCCACGAAGTAAATTCGGCCAATCAGCTTATTAAAAAAGCCTATAGAGAGTTGATTCAAGAAGGCCATAACGTAAAATTTCCGCCGGTGGGTGTAATGATAGAGCTGCCTGCGGCTGTGTATCAAACTCGGGCGCTGGCAAAGTTAGTTGATTTCATTTCCGTTGGCAGTAATGATTTAACCCAATATCTGTTGGCAGTAGATCGAAACAACCCTCGAGTTGCCAATCTTTATACGGCGTTTCACCCGGCAGTATTGGCGGCTCTGCAGCAGGTTGTGATACTTGCTCAAGCCGAAGGAAAGACCGTTAGTATTTGCGGTGAGATGGCGGGGGACCCGGGCGCTGCTGTTCTGCTGGTTGCAATGGGGTTCGATATACTATCGATGAACGCATCCTCATTGCTAAAAGTAAAATCAGTTGTACGCAGTATTAGTTTAGATGCTGCACAGGATTTGCTTGACCAAGTTATGCAGATGGATGATGCGCAGATGATCAGAAGCGCGGTTGATTTAACGCTGTACAATGCTGGCGTTGATCGCTTGCTTCGATCTTCTCGAACTAACTAAAGGCTTGAATTTAGCTCAACGCGGGTATCAAGCACTGGCTAATTAGCCAGTGCTGTAACTCCATCTAGGGGTGACGGATATCCTTTGAGCAATTTCCGAAAAGCAGATTGCGCGCCCTTCATGCATATAGTCACCTGAAACCACCGAGTGTATTCGACTTAGCGAGCCGGTCCAAACAAGTTCCGCCGTCCGGGTTACATACATCTCAATCTCAAGAGTGGCAGTATAATTTAACTCAACACTTGAGCTACCTCTTCTCACGAAAAGGTCGATGTTTTGCTGCGCTGGAAATAAATTGACGTGATTGTAACGAAGTGCGATTTTCAGGTCGTTCATTTGGTCGTTACGGCTCAGCCCTTTTTCTTGAATCGCTATGGCAACATAGTCGCGGAGAAATAGCGGCATGTTTGAAGTGAATACTCAGTGTTTTTTGAATCATTTCTAGGACAGCACAATTATAGATGCGTGCCTATCTGCATACCGTCGCCAAGTGAGCAGTTACCTAAAATCACCTAAGCCAGGCTCAATTTTCTTAAAAAAAAGTGAATAGTTTCCAGTGTAGTGACCTACCAATTCACCGATAGGGTACTACTCAAGATTAAAGTTTTATTGATCTAGCTTAAGAGGGGATTAATCTAGATTGTTTTCTTTTCGCATTACGCGGGCGAGCTCACTATTGCCGAGATCCTCCAATGCTTGTATCGATTGTTTTTGGTCAATAACACTTCGGTTTTGACTGAGTTTAAACTTACATTGAATTTCGCTAATTGCGATTTCAATTCCAACGATGCCTCTGAGCATGGATTCAGGGTAGCTAGGCAGCCATGGCTTGGGCGATCTTTTCTCTGAGCGTGCAGTTAGCTCATTTACGAGTAACTTCAGGCGCGCAGGTTCTGAAAAAACCGTGGCGATCCCATTAAAATGAACGGCCTGATAATTCCAAGTAGGGACACCCGCGTCTGCGTACCATGACGGGCTGATATAACCATGCGGACCATTGGCGATGAAGAAAACCTGCTCACCTTCAATGGTTTGCCACTGAGGATTAGCCCTTGCTATGTGCAGTGACAAGATTTCGCGCTCATCGTCAAATAGAAATGCTGCGGGTGTAGCGAGAGGTCTGCCATCGACTATGGATACCAGATCACCAAAGCTGTTATCGTTCAAAAACTCTGCGATTTTAGCCTGATCACTGGCATCAAAGTGATTGGGTATAAACATAGTATTTGTTTCCTTTGTTCATGCGCGTCACCTCTATCGATTGATGCTGAACTTCTTATAAAACAGTCCTGAGCTTATAAAACAGTCCTGAGCTTATAAAACAGTCCTGAGCTTATAAAACAGTCCTGAGCTTATAAAACAGTCCTGAGCTTATAGAACAGTCCTGAACTCATAGAAATGCCCCTGAGTACGCAAACTTAAGCTGCTGTAATTCTGCTCGCTGAACCTGGTTTCACCATTTACATTAGTAATCAGGGCTGTAGAGCATAAGGTGCCATATTGGCGTTCTGGATTTTCGATAAACATTGAAGAAAGTGTTCTTTCCAATTCAATCGGAATGCCAGTATCTGGTAATTGCGTGTCCGGCGCTTGAACTTTACTGGCCATGATATTTATCAGCGCGTCTGTTGTCAGCTCCGCGTCACTTTCAAGTAGCTGCTTTAGAGCTATTTTGCCATTAGTTATTTTCGGCCAGGAGCCATTAAGCACCCCATTTGAGAGACCATAGTAGCCAGGCTCCAGAAGCTTTATGATCTTTTCGAAATTATTCACGTAGTACAATGCCGATTCGTCGCCGATAAGTAAGTTGTAACCAGCAAACTGATCAAATTGCTCGGCAAGCGATTCAGCGTAGTCTTTAGCCGATTCATTTTGCTTAAGGAAATTAAGCGTAAGTTCACCTCGAGATTTTAGTTTCTTCTCCGTCCGCGAGGGATCGCGAATATTAGTTACAGCCGCAAAGCGACCTGATTTCGACAGGCCAAGCCAAGTTCCTCCAGCCTGCAGGTCCCGCCCCGCGAGAACTTCTGTTGATTGGCTTTCATCCCTCCAAAAGTTCGCCTGCTGTGTTGGTCTGGCAAATAGTTCATCTCGATTAGCGGCTAAAACTAGACGGTAGTTTGGGTGTACTTGGTGGGCAAAAAGTATGAGGCACATGTGTATCATTTTAACGGGTCTGGTCTGGCAACTAAAGCATAGACTCATTTGGCAAACAGGAAATTAAATTCAAGATGGGTGATACTTGATATACTCTACTTAAACATGAATGCAGGTTTTCTGACCCAATATGCTCACTTTTCCTCAGTTCGATCCGGTCGCGCTATCGCTTGGTCCCATTAGTATTCACTGGTATGGGCTTATGTATATTGTAGCCTTTGGCGGAGCATGGGCGCTGGCGTCTTATCGTGCCAAGCGCATGCCTGAGCAATGGTCTGCAGAGCAGATCTCGGATCTCATTTTCTATGGAGCTCTTGGTGCAGTGATTGGCGGGCGCTTTGGATCTGTTTTCTTTTACAACTTCGACCGATTCCTATCCGACCCTATTTGGCTTCTTCGGGTGTGGGAGGGAGGAATGTCCTTTCACGGAGGTTTCCTAGGAGTGCTTGCTGCGCTTTATTGGTATTCGAGAGTGTTAAAAAAGGATTATTGGGAGGTCATGGATTTTATTGCCCCCTTGGTGCCTTTCGGCTTAGGGGCTGGCAGGCTAGGTAACTTTATTGGCGGAGAGCTGTGGGGCAGACCAACTGATGTCGCCTGGGGCATGGTTTTCCCACATGTTGACCAACTGGCCAGACATCCCTCGCAGCTGTATCAGTTTTTTCTGGAAGGAATCGTTCTATTTAGCATAGTCTGGTGGTTTTCCTCAAAGCCGCGACCTAAATTGGCCGTAAGTGGACTTTTTGCCGTGATCTATGGATGCCTGCGCATCTTTGTTGAATTCTTTCGGGAGCCGGATCAGCAATTGGGGTTCATAGCTTTTGATTGGCTGACGATGGGCCAGTTGCTTTCACTGCCAATGATCATAGCAGGCGTTCTTTTCTTGGGCCTCGCTTATAGAAAGCCGCCACCGACTACTAGCGCTTAAACGTATAACAGGTGAAAAACTAACATGCATCAATATTTAGCACTTTGCCAGCGGATTGTCGATCAGGGGGTTTGGGTTGAAAATGAACGGACTGCAAAGAAGTGCCTAACGGTTATAAATGCGGACCTGACCTATGACGTGGGGAGCAACGAATTTCCGATTATCACCACACGTAAAAGCTACTGGAAATCTGCAATCGCTGAGCTTTTAGGTTACATCAGGGGGTACGATAATGCCGCGGATTTTCGTAAGCTTGGCACAAAGTCTTGGGACGCGAATGCTAACCTAAATGATGCTTGGCTGAAAAACCCTGCCAGAAAAGGTGAAGATGACATGGGAAGGGTTTATGGGGTTCAGGGCCGGGCATGGAAAAACCCCGATGGCAGTAGCTTGGATCAGCTGAAAAAGATTGTTGATGATTTAAGCCGGGGATTGGATGATAGGGCTGAGATTTTGACATTTTATAATCCTGGCGAATTTGAGTTAGGCTGTCTTCGCCCATGTATGCATACACACAACTTTTCTTTACTGGGTGATAGACTTCATTTAACAAGTTATCAACGATCTTGTGACGTGCCGCTGGGCCTAAACTTTAACCAAATTCAGGTTTTTACTTTGCTGGCGCTTATCGCTCAAATTACCGGACATAAAGCTGGAATCGCATATCATAAGATTGTGAACGCCCACATTTATGAAGATCAACTCGAATTGATGCGCGATGTACAATTAATTCGCAAACCCTTTGGGCTGCCTCAGCTCATCATCAACCCTGACATAAAGTCCCTTAACGATCTAGAAACGTGGGTGACGCTGGATGATTTTTCAGTTCTGGGTTACCAACATCATGATCCTATCGCCTATCCATTTTCAGTTTAACTAAAAAGAGATAAATTTTGAGACTAGCGCTTATTTGTGCAATGGCTGAGAACCGAACTATTGGTAAAAATAATAGTTTGCCCTGGCACCTTTCAGAAGACCTTAAATATTTTAGAAAAGTAACAATGGGTCACTGCATCATCATGGGACGAAAGACTTGGGAATCCATCGGTCGACCGCTACCTGGCAGAACTAATATTGTGATAACTACAAACGAAGACTACCAAGCCGACGGGGCGAAAGTTGTGACATCGCTCGAAGCGGCGATTGATTTTGCCCAGAGCGTCTGCGCTCTTGATAGCGTTGAGGAAGCGTTTATTATTGGAGGGGCGGGTTTGTATCAAGCGGCTCTGTCTCGCGCCGAAAGGTTTCACCTTACCCGAGTCCATGCTGCTATCGAGGGTGATACTCATCTGATGGATTTTGATGAATCTCAGTGGTCCGAAGTATCGAGAGACGAGTATCACAAGTCAGAAACTAATCCCTATGATTACAGTATCTGTCTGCTGGAGAGAATAGCTAGCTAATACTCTTAAGCAGCACCTTCGAATTGCGGCTATTGCTATAAAGTTGTTTTCTAGATTCTGGCAAGTCGTTAGCCGTAGCAGGTTTAAAACTCCTTTCCAGAAACCAATGATCGGTTACCGTAGTCAATACGAATACTTGTTGTAGACCGTCTCCCTTGGCTTTGGTTTCCAAGCTTAAAAGTAGCTGATCACCGTAGCCTTTCTTTTGATAATTCTCGTGGATTGCTAAACATGCGATTTCGCCCAATTTCTCGGTTACCTGATACAACGCTGCGCAGGCAATAATTACGCCCTCAAACTCTATCACTTGAAAGTTATCAACTTCTGTTTCTAACAACTCTCTAGAGCGAGGGACTAAAGTCCCATTTTCTTCTAATGGCTTTATTAAGGCTAGAATACTGGAAATGTCATCGATTGTGGCCTGCCTAAGCAGGTCAAAGTTATCGCGGCTAATCAAAGTGCCTTTGCCTTCTCGAGTAAAAAGTTCTTGCAACAACGCCCCGTTGTTTTTAAAACTAATTAGATGAGAGCGATGAATATTACGGCTAAACGCCGAAATTGCAGCTTGCAGCGCTTTTTGCATACACGCAGATTCATAATCGTTTTTTCCCGCCAGCTGCTTCATATGCATGACCGCATCATTCTGATTTAGAGAAGGAATTAGGTCTCCTAATTGGTCGAATATGCCTTCTGCAGGTGTTAGAAGAATTAGCTTAT
>JBLHTH010000164.1:0-7068 GCA_047627195.1 Pseudohongiellaceae bacterium
AATGGCTGGTTTCGGCAATCTCGATCACACCTTGAACGCCTTAGAACTGTCGCTGAGCAAGGGGCCTTATATTTGTGGCGATAACTTTACCGCGGTTGATGTTTATTTAGGTTCAGGTCTACTCTGGGGCATGCTATTTGGCACAGTCGAAAAGCGCCACGCTTTTAGTAAATACACTGAACTGCTCTGTGCAAGACCTGCACATATCAAAGCGAACGCAATCAACGAGCAATACGACAACGAGCAAAGCTAAGCTTTTTCAATCAGTGCTTTTCAAAACTTGAGCTTGGCGGCTTAATTATTACTCGAAATCAATCACCACCAATGCGCATATGAGAGACTGAAACCGAACTTTCAGTTTATAGGGGTCAATTGTGAAAATACATTGATTGCGCCGGGCAGCTGTTACTCACTTTGCTTCTTTTTCACTAACTGCGAGTCCGGCAACAACCCGCTCAACGATTACGAGCAGCTAGATCCCGCCACCATTTTGCAGCACCCTAACCGCTGTCATCAACTAGCTATTCGATAAAACAACTTAGTCGCAGCAATTACTTGGTCTGACTTCTTGGCTGTGGCAACTGCCATAACGATGTAGCTCTTGTTGGAAACCCAGTTGAAGGCAGTTTGCTCACAGGCTCACAAACAGGCATTGCCTTTGCAAACCCAATTGTTGATAAAAACCCAAGTGTCGTTTGCCCCACCTAATTTGAACCCAGATATGGAAACAGCTCTCGGCACATGGAACATCAATCAACTTGTTCAAATGGTACGTATGGGTACACGCGATCATAGCGCTCGCAGTATTGATGTTATGCCATGGCGTGCGCACGCCAACATCATTTCACCGGATGCTTTAGCAATAGCAGCTTATCTAAAAAGCTTAGCGCCAGTGCACAACGAGGTGCCTCGCAATGTTTCCAAGGGCCAAAAGCTCCAGCTGAGTTTATTCATTTTGGTGTCTACCAAAGTAAACGGTAATTTTACTGAAAAACACTCAATGTGTGTGTAAGCTCCAAACGAATTCCGAGGAAACAGAGAGGGAGCTAACAATGAAACCGGCGATTAAGAAATTTTTCTCAGATGATGAGTATTACTTCAAGGAAGGCTGCCATATCGTCGAGATTTCGAATTCGGAGTGTGACGAGCGACTCTCAATAGCACGAGCAAGAGTCGAACCGCGTCACACTACCGCTTGGCATCGACTTAAGGGAACAGTAGAACGATATGTGATCCTCGAAGGCACCGGTAGAGTCGAGATAGGTGACATGCCACCCACTATGGTGTCTCCCGGTGATGTTGTCGTTATACCTGAGCAAACAAAACAGCGGATTCATAATACTGGCAAGATCGATTTAGTGTTTCTTGCAATCTGCTCACCTCGATTCAACAGTGAAAGCTATGAAGCCTTGGAATAACGGGTTCGCGTAATCTTGCCAATTCTCGATCCCAGCAATCAAAGCGCAGCTGTCTCGCATTAAGCGATCTCAACACAGCTTATTCACTTGAGTGGACATAGCACGGTTGACCAAAAATATTCATTGCTTCATGGCTGCCAATCAGGGCATGCACACTGCCTTTGGAAATTTACACTGGCCGCAGGAGCTTCATCATATGCTCTAATACTTTGTCTGTGTCCGGCCCGCTGTCAGCCAAATTGGACAAAATACCTATGACCAGCACTCCTGTTACCGCCGCGATTTATTATTCCGGCTTCACTAAGCGCTTGTCGATAGTTTTTATAGTCACCATGAATATTGCCAACCGCAACGACCTTTGAAATTTATGTTAATTTTTCAACTGCAAATGCACTAGAGCGCGCAATGAAAATCAACTGCGCCGCAACAACTGACTTCAAGTAATTCTTCATAAACTCTCAGCCATTCCAATTCCTGCAGCTATCATGCAGACGCTTTTTTACTTTTTTAGGATTTTCCAAGATCTCATAAAATACGCTTACAAAACGAAGCGATTCTTTTTTTGTACCGTTGCGCAGCAGTGGATGATTAGCGATAGCAGCCTCCACAGCACCGTGATTGTCTCTCGCTATGCTCAAAGCCAGCTCCAACGTATCATTGTGCATACAAAAACCTCGATAAACTCGCTCTTTAGAACTCCTTATACCAATATTTGGGCTAGGCCCCGCCGCATAGGAAGCATCCACAAAACCCGTATTATCGAAATCAAAGGGAAACGCAAACAGCTCACCTTGCTTTGTCTTTAATAGCTTTAAGTTATGGCAGCAGTCATCACCTACAGGCCCTTGAATAATCGAATAGTCAGTGCTTCCAATAAGAAAAGAAAACACCGCCACTAAGCTTGCTTGCAATGAGTTTAGTTTCGTGGGCGAAATTAAATTTTCTTTTACTTTCTCAAATTTCAATCGCTTTTCCAGACGACTTTTATGCTCAATAAAAAAACCTAAATCGGTCCGTCTAGGATCAGCATCTCCAGCTTCGACGTAGCTGACGTTAAACAGTCGTGTTGCAAAGTTATAGTCGCTAAACATAGCGAAAAGCTCATAGGCCAATTGTTCTTTAAGAAGAAAGTCTCTATATTTATCATACCTGTCGCATTGCACTACAAGCTTTAACCGATTCTGATTTTCAAACAGAGTTCCTGCTGTTTGGTTTTTCTTTAAGTCGACCCAAAGCTGAGGGTGACGGCAGTTCTCTTTAACTAATCTCCAATTTCCTCTTACCTCAAAATTTGCGTCGATAAAAATCCGTTCACCTTGAGCATCAATGTAGCTCAGCGTTCCATCGTAACGCTTCTCCTTATCCCGCTCACTATCAATCAAAGAAAAAGGTGCTTCTAACCTAAGGTCGATTATTTCTGAATCAGAAAATAAGATGTCCAATTGCTCTGCAGCCAGTATTGGACTGAATATAAATAAAGGCCAAGCGCGACTAAGAAGGATAGCTATGTATACTAGCGGGACTGCAAAACGCTTGAATATGAGCATTTTAATCTCCGCAGCGTACTTGAAAAATCAGTTTATCCATCTTTTGCCTTAACTATTGCATTCACGCCATTATATATACTGGCCATCAAAATACAGCGCGTTAATTCCGGTAGCTAGATGATATTCTCGAATTGCTAAGTTAGAACAATCAGTATAGGATCGCCGCCACTTTTAGTAAGCTAATAATTATGCATATATATCTTTCCATAATAGATAGAAAAACCGTCTATGTTTTGGCGCTGTGCGGTGCTATTACCTTTTTTTGCATCCGCTACGGCTACACATCTAACCTAAACATAACTTTGTTTAGCCTGGCTGTTATTTTCCCTCTGGTCTTCACAATCAGAGAAGCATTCAAACGTCGGGATAATACAATTCAACTTTTGAGCGTCTTTAAATCATCCCTTAACGCCGCTTACTATTGCCTTATAACCAATCCTAAAATGAGCGAGGAAAGAAAAGCCTTCATCGCTCAAGAATTAGAAGACCTTTCCACATTATTTTTTAATTCGCTTTACAGCAGTAAGCATGACGCAACTAAAACGCGTTCAAAACTTACGGAGATATTTGAGTTTATTAAAACCAATCAAAAAACTATACCGCACGGATTAACAATAAAAATAATCCGCCTTCTTAAAGATGTTCAGGAAAGCATGGAGAATACTATTGGCATTTCCATGCATGGCACACCGATAAGCCTTCGTGCCTACTGCTTAGTTTATATCTACTTCTTCCCGTTTATATTCGTACCTACTTTGGTCACTGAGCTAAATCATTACTGTGTTTATGCCGTTTACATATTTTCCGCGACACCTGGTTTCATATTAATCAGCCTTTACAACATACAAGAGCGTATGGAAGATCCCTTTGATCAAAGCGGACTCGATGACATCAAAGTTGAAGAATTCAGCTTTGATGTCCCGAAACCCAACAACTTCAACTTAACCGACAATAAATTTCCAGTATTAGTTGAATAGCCGCCCTATTTCGATGCCTGAACACAGTGAAAATTGCTACAATAAGGAATCGTTAATAAAGGCTTTTATGCTATGGCATCACTACCGCTAAACTTCTTTAGATTAAGCGCCTGTTTACTGCTCCTAGGTGCCCAAGCCGCAATGGGTCAATTTTCTGGGGAGCCAGTTTTAAGCGTCCAAACCAGCAAGGGTATAACCGTAGACATTTACAGCGAGATCGCGCCACTAGATATCAATAGGATCCACAGTTGGCAACTGCGCTTAACAGATGCCCAAGGGAGTCCTGTATCAAATGCCCAGATCGAGCTGGTAGGAGGCATGCCCGAGCATGATCACGGAATGCCTACCCAACCTCAAATTACTGCCGAAACAGAGACTGGCAGCTATTTGTTGGAAGGAATGCGCTTTCATATGCCAGGCAAGTGGCTGCTTGATATTAAACTCACCTACGCGGTCGGCACCGAAGAATTGATCGTTGAAACCACTAAAATCGAATTTGAGCTTTGACCAAAAAACTAATTCTTCCTCTTATACTCATTACTGCCGCTGGCATTGCTTTCTTGGTTTGGAGCTATATCCCACTGCCGACAGATAACTCATGGGATAATACTGACATACGCTTGATTAAATCTCTGTCACTGAGTGCTTTGCCAGAGTTAGCCAAAGACCCCAGCAACAGTGTTGGCGATTTAGAGGGCGCCGCCGAATTCGGACATGCTTTGTTTTTTGATCGAAGGCTCAGCGGAAATGGCGCCGTAGCTTGTGCAAGCTGTCACAAACCCGAGCTTAGTTTCACCGATGGATTAGAACTTGCTGCAGGCACAGCCATAGGCCCCAGACACACCCCTAGTTTGCTGGGTATTTCTTATAGTCCATGGTTCTATTGGGATGGCCGCAAAGATAGTCAATGGTCACAGGCTCTTGCACCGCTGGAAGCCGGTCACGAGCACAATACTGACCGCACGACAATTGCCCAACTTATAAGCCAAGACAAAGATTATCGAAATCGTTATGAATCGATTTTTGGCCCGCTCCCAAGCGCACTGCCCAATGTCTCTGCCACACCGCTGGGAAAGGAGTCACAGGTCGAGCAATGGAACAAGCTTGCCACAACAGTTCAAGTCCAGATCAACACCATATTCACAAATGCTGGAAAAGCTTTGGCAGCCTATCAACGCAAGATAGTGCCAGGCCGCTCTCGTTTTGATGATTTCGCGGACAGCTTAAGTCCTGCCTCGAGCGAGGAAAAAGACAGCATATTAAGCTCCACTGAGATTGCAGGCCTTTCTTTATTTATAGACAAGGGACAATGTGCCTTCTGCCATAATGGCCCGCTGTTTACTAATCATGAATTTCACAACACTGGGGTCATGGCTATTCGTGGAGAATTACCCCCAATGGCTCGCTACGACGGCGTTCGTATCGCTCGACTAGACCCGTTTAACTGCTTGGGTGAATATAGTGATGCGCAGCCCAACGAATGTACGGAATTGAGATTCGCTCGAGATGAAAATGAGTTAGTCGGCGCCCAAAAAACGCCGACCCTTCGAAATGTCTCCGAAACAGCTCCCTATATGCATGGCGGTCAGATCCAAACGCTCAACGAAGTGGTTCGCCACTACAACGATGCCCCCACTTCCATGCTCAGTCACAACGAGGCAAAGCCTCTTGGGCTGCGACCTGTAGAAATAAAGCAGCTGGAGGCTTTTTTAATGACCTTAACAGCGCCGCTCTCCACTGCGACAAAATGGTTGAATCCACCTGAATAGCGCACAAATCTTTTATCTTTAACACTAAATATCTAAATCCTATCTAGGCGCCCACACATTTAATCCCTCCTAATAAGCCTGTCTAGCAGCTATTTATTTTGTTGTTTCTAAGCAATCTGTCTAATGCGTATGTATGTCGGTAGTTAGACCTGCTGCCTACTAATCAATCATTTATCTAGACGCTCACAATTAACTAGTAACGACTAAGGAAGCGACCTTCTACTTTCTACACGTAGCCGACTCAGTCTATTTCAAGCTATTAATTAGGGTTGCTACGTCAGCATGGATTTGTAGCATCATCGGAATAACCCGAGATCCATTCCTGGGCGATGTTAGCTCTGTGTAATAGCCACCGCCTCAATTTCTGCATCGAGCTTTGGCAATGCTAATTCTGATGCTCCAATCCAAGTAGCCGCTGGCTGATTCTGGTGCTTAAAGCACTTCGCCTTGGCATCGGCTACCGTCTGAATTCTGTCTGGCTGCATGTTCTTAATATAGATGTTTAGTTTTACAACATCATCAACATGCGCCGGTGCATCATTCAATTGTTTACTTAGATTCATAAAAGCCAGCTCAGCTTGCATGAATACCGAATCAGGAATCCCCTCCGGTCGAATACCTACTTGACCAGATACATATATGGATCTTCCTGTCGCTGCGGATATAGCCACCGACTGTGAGTAACCTGAAGCAGTAGGATTGAGAAAATTTTTGACGAATGTGCTTTATAAGGCATTGTTTGGCGTGTTCGCTGCCACCACTAAAATAATTAGCAGTCCTAGCATAATGCGAATAATAACCAACACAGAGCTTTTGATCATTATTTCGCCCTCTTTATGGATGGCTTGCGCTTTTCCTCAGCCAGATGGGCATGAATATAGGCTTTCAAATTAAATTTTAACTCTTCAATAACCACTTTTCTCGCCGATGCGTTTTTGGATTCTAATACGTCAACTAGGAGGGACTCTGATATTGTCACCATCACTTTTGCCACAGTTCGAATGTGTTTTTCGTTTCTGGCCGGAAATAGAACCTTAAGAAAACTCACATTGTCGTTCTCCCACGATAGATTATCCGATCTATTTAGTTGTTCAAGGATAGGGTCATTTCTAAGCCCACGCCAAAGAGTACTAATTACAGGCGCCGCAAGGAAAAACCTCATTAAGTCGTCTATAGCTTTGTTCTGTAGTTGCTCCCAGTTGTCTAGGTTTGGCGCAACAGTTGCCTGCGTGGAGGATTGCGCATCTAAAAGATACTGTGACAGCAAGGTATAAAAAATAACTTGGACGTTGGGAAAGATGTAGTACACCGAGCCGATCGGCACTCCTGCTACTTCAGCGATTTCTCGCGAAGTAAT
>JBLHTH010000165.1:0-6983 GCA_047627195.1 Pseudohongiellaceae bacterium
GCTCTCTCAGTCGACGGCCTCAAATTCATGGCCGCACAGCGCGACACCAGCCTTACACTGAAGAAAAAGTATATGGAAATAATGGCAGTCTTGCCCATGGTTGAGAATGTCTATGCGAGTCACGCTAACTTTTTCTTAGTGCGTTTTGTGGACAGCAAAAAAGTTTTTGATTGGCTTTGCCAACACGGCATCGTCTTGCGGGATCAAAATCGGGTTAATGGCTTGAAGAACCACCTGCGCATTAGCATCGGGGCTGAGCAAGAGATGGACACTCTGATTAACTGCCTTAGGGAATTTTCTGAGTGAGCTCAAATAAAAGCAGTCATAGCTCTAAAACTTGGGCATTATTTTTACTGCCCTCACTCATCGGAACCTTGTTTTTCCTGACACCTTTTTCTGTTGACGGTCAAATAACTGTTGGCATGGCTTATGTGGGCGATCTTTTTATCGATAACTGGAAACCTCAGCTTTCCCAGTTTGCGGGTTTTCTAATTGCCATCTCAACCGCCTTTAGCCTTGCGTTTAAATTCAGTCATCGCCTCAGCAACCGGCTGCCAGCACTAGCCGGGCATCTTACTCTGCACCCTATCTGGTTCCCCCTGCGCGTCTTCGGGTTTATTGCAGCAATGGCCTACCTATTCCAAGTAGGCCCTGACTGGCTAATAGGCGACAACACCAGTGGCACCACCCTTGGTAATTTAATTCCTATCACCATGACCTATTTTGGCATTGCCACCTTATTTCTGCCTTTGCTTGTGGATTTCGGCTTAATGGAAATGGTCGGGGTGCTAATGAGCAAGCTGTTTACGCGGCTTTTTAATCTGCCGGGACGGAGCGCTATTGACGCCATTGCCTCTTGGATGGGGTCTGGACCGGTAGGTGTCTTTATCACCACACAGCAATACGAAAGAGGATTCTACACCGCTAGGGAGGCGGCTGTAATTTGCACCAACTTCTCAATAGTGTCGGTATCGTTTTCTCTGCTGGTTATCAACGTGATCGGCTTGGGTCATGTTTTTGTGCCGTACTACCTCACAGTAATTGGCATCGGTTTTGTCGCAGCACTTATCACCCCCAGACTGCCTCCTCTAAATAGAATTCGTAATGAATTTATTGAAGAGTTGGCAGGCGAAGCTAAAAGAGATATCGATACCAGCAATGGCTTGTTTAGAGTGGCTATCGATGAGGCATTAAACCGCGCCAGCAATGCCCCAACATTGAAACAACTTTTCTCTCGAGTTGGCCGCAACATTACCGAGCTTTGGCTAAGCATCGTGCCTGTCGTCATGGGCATTGGCACGCTCGCGTTAATTCTCGCCGAATACACACCACTTTTTACGATCCTAGGTTATCCGCTTGCGCCAATCTTAAATCTATTTGGCCTAGAGGAAGCTACTAAGGCTGCACCGCTTATACTAGTAGGCTTTACTGATATGTTTCTGCCCGCCTTGATCGGCGCCTCAATAGAAAGTGAGTTGACGCGATTTGTAGTGGCCACAGTATCTGTGTGTCAGTTAATTTACATGTCCGAAGTAGGTGCCATCGTTGTGAAGTCCAGAATTCCACTTGGGTTTCTGGATATGGCAATGATCTTTCTGCTACGCACTGCCATCGCTTTACCGTTGGCTGTATTGGCTGGCAATTTTATTATTTGATCTGGGCTTGCCCTGCGGATATTCCCTGGCTGGGGGTGGCCAGGTCCACTCCCACTTAACTCTTTAATATGGCTGTCTAGCTTGCCTGTCTAGCTTGCCTACTCGCTCACTAGAATAAGCCACTTAACTGATGCCGCTAGGAGTTAAAACCTAGCTGCATTTTTCTAGTATTAAAGAGCCTATAGAATAACCAGCGCCGAATGAGCAGATAACACCTTTGTCACCAACGGCTAGATCTTCATGATTAAGACAGAAAGCAATAATCGAACCTGCAGAGGCGGTATTTGCAAAAGTATCCAAAACCGTTGGCGATTCATCTTGACTTGCATCCCGGCCAAGTACCCGGCGAATGATGAGTTGATTCATATTTAGATTAGCTTGATGCAACCACCAGCGCCTAATATCAGTGGTGACAAGACCCACTTTTTCAATTTGATCTTGTAAATGTGCTGCTGCCATCGGGCACACTTCTTTAAAAACGCTTCTGCCGTTTTGGTGAAAAAGATTTTCATCCATGAAAGGATCAATATCTTCAGCGCGCGAAACATACCCAAAGTTAGACCGAATATTGTTTGAAAACACGGTCTGTGATTTGGTCCCGAGAATTTTAAATTGGTTGGCTGCGGTCGCAGTGTCCTTGGGCTCTATAATTACAGCGGTGCTGACATCGCCAAAAATAAAGTGGCTGTCCCGGTCGCGATAGTTTACCTGTGGTGAGGTGAGTTCTGGACTAATAACCAAAACGGCTTTAGCTGATCCTGCGGCAATGGCATCATGAGCTCGCTGCAATGCAAAAGTCGCGGCAGAACAGGCCACCAACATATCAAAGCCAGTCCCTTTTATACCCAACGCGCCCTGTACCTCAATCGCGATAGCTGGATAAGACCTTTCTGTATAAGCGCAGGAAACGATTACCATGTCTATATCATCAGCTGTTTTGCCCGCTGACTCCATAGCAAGCTTCGCTGCATGCAGCGCCATTTCAGCCTGATGGGACAGCTGATCCTCGCCACGCCGCTCAATCTTTGGCCGCATTCGAGTTATATCTAATATGCCTTCTTTTTTATAGGCGTAGCGGCTTTTGATACCGGAAGCTTTTTCAATAAATTCCGCGCTAGAAAAGGGCTTAGGGGAAATCTCACCGGCGTCTATGGCAGCCTGATTTTCTGCATTATCCGATGCTGCCCAAGCATTATAACTTTCCACCAATTCTTCGTTTGAAATCGAGTGGTCTGGTTTCCACAATCCCACGCCACTGATAACTACTTGGTTCATGTCATTATTGCCTGTATTTGAAAAAATTATTGTCATTGTTGAGATGAATGTAGACCAACGCTCGCGATAAGCTTAGCGTGTTTGCTGCAAAATAAAACGTCGTGTGTCTTCTAATAATCGAACCCGCGAAGGCTCGTTAACGTACATCATATGGCCTCCCTCATAATATTCAAATTGCAACCGCTCAGGCCTTATATCATGGCGATTTAACGTGTACTCAGCATCAAAAAATGGAGTAACCATGTCATAGTAGCCAGAGGCTACTAGCACCTTGAGGGCTGGATTAATTCTAAGAGCCTCTGACAAGTCATGAGCCGTATTCACATAGGCAGGCTCCCAAGATTTACCATCAGCTACTGTGCGCCAGCGCCAATTGGGGCCTATGTCAGAATCTGATGGATCCATATAGAGTCGATCCCAGCTCACCTCTAAATCACTGGCAATATAGGTCATTAATGCCGCGCGATAGGCGCCAGAAATGCTATCACTGGCCGCATCTCTGGCCGTATTAGATGCCACGTCATCTATTTCATCCGCTGTGTAGCGCGCGTCTAACGAGCCTATTGCCAAGCCTTGATCGCGAAGCAGCTCTTTTTTGAAACGGTCGCCTCGCACTCGCAAGTTAACACGCTCAATATATTTAGAACTCAGGCCAGTAAAATAAGCAAGACGATCTCTCACCTGATTAAATTCTTGTTCGCTAATAGTAGACCCTTTGAACAGCGCAGGCAGATATTCTTCGATGGCAAATTCTCGAGCCGCCTGAACAAAGCTAGGCAAATCTGCCGGCACCGGCGTCACTTTATTGTGATAAAGCGCGGTCGCAGCCATAGTAGGCACATAAGTGATGTGCGAAATAATATTGTCTCGAATATAAGGAGTCGAGCCTTGATAATCCAACGCTTGCGACACAAACACAATACCGTTAAGACTTATGGACAAGTCGCCTTCTAACTTGCGAGCAACCAATGCCGCTCGCGTCGTTCCAAAACTTTCACCCAAAAGAAACTTTGGTGAATTCCAGCGATTGTTATCAGTGATCCAAGTTCTAATAAACTCAGCCATTGAATCGGCGTCTTCATTAAGACCCCAAAATTCTTTACCTTCGTGGGATCCCAGCGCGCGCGAGTAGCCGGTGCCCACAGGGTCAATGAAGACTAGATCCGACACATCGAGAATGGTCTCAGGAGCGTCGGCAGTAGGGTATGGAGGCAGCCCCGCATGCTCGGCATCTGAAGGCACAACAACGCGTTTTGGTCCATAGCCGCCCATATGAAGCCAAGTTGAAGCTGACCCCGGGCCGCCATTCCAAATAAAGGTAACGGGTCTGAATTCCCCCGAATCAGTATTGGTTTTAATATAGCTGAAGGTAAAAATACTGGCCTTGGGCTCTCCCGCTTTATCCTTAATATAAGTTTCACCGGCAATCGCCGTATAGTCTATCCTTGCCCCGTTAAATCTAGCGCTATGTTCACTAATAAACCTCGTTGGTTCGGGTATGTCGACAATCTCTTCAGAGCGCTCAGCGCTTACCGCAAGGTTTGCCATTAACAAGATGATTAATGTTAGTGCTGATTTAGCATGGCGATTCATTTTTAAATCCTAAAGGTTGAATACTATAATTAAATTCTCAAGGTTAGGCGTTGAACATCAAAGCTAGCGCGAAAAATACCGCTAACTTCGACGTTTTATCAAACTATGTTTAACCTATTTCCATTCGGAGGCAGGCTCATCTGGGTCTGATCGTAGAAACCGAATTAGATCGGTATGAAACTGATCAGGTATTTCTATTTGCGGAGCATGACCGATTCCCGGATAAAGAAGAATCGTAGAGTTTTGCAATTCACTATCGACATGTTTAGCCAAAACCGGAAAGTCAGCCACTAAGCCGTCTTCTTCACCGGCTAAAATAAGCGCTTTGGAGTCTATATGCTGCCAATCATAGACGACCGGATCTTCGTATAACATCTGACCTTGCAGTCTGCGAACCATTGCAAGCCGCGGCCATTCACCACTCATAGTTTGGCCAAATTGACGTCTGACGAACTCTAGGTGCGCGGGTGGCCAATCTTTAGGGAAGTAGCGTCGGTGACCTCGCAAAATTGACTGATACGTGGCAACACCAAGTTCGTTAGCGTAAGGATCAATCCATGTACGGCTTTGACGCTGATCAGTTAAGCCAATTTGATTAACTAACACTAAATGAGTGGTAACGTCAGGATATAACATGGCAAATCTGCTGGCAGTCATACCACCCATAGAATGCCCCACAATAGCGGCTTCACTAATCCCCAACTCGTCTAAAAGCGACTTCATGTTGGCCGCGACAAAATTGAAGTTATAAGGAATGATAGGCTTTGAAGACTTGCCGTAACCAATTCTGTCGACCGCGATGACACGAAAGCCTGCTGCACTTAAAGCCTTTAGGGTAGGCGTGTAGGCTTCAGAGTAAAAATTCATCCCGTGCTGCCAGAAAATGGTTTGGCCATTGCTGCTGCCAGTTGGCGCGACATCCATATATGCCATGCGCATATCTTGTCCGTAGCGCTTCAGGCTCAAAAATTGAACGGGATAAGGATAAGGTATTTCTTCAAAATTGGCGGAAACGGCGCCCCACTGTGCCGGGGCCTCGGTTGGCGGTTCGGCCGGCCATTCACCTTGACCAAAAGCCGTAGCATGGATGAAACCCAACGCTAGGGCTATTTGTAGAACTAGTAATCGTGAAACCTTCATCGCAGTCACCTCCATAAACTTGATATAAAGAAAATCAGAGGCTGAATAGTACCTAACAAGCGCACTAAAAACACTAGAGAGCGCTTTTAGTGTGCAAGAGTCCGAGATTAGTCACAATTGGGATCGCTAGAATCAAAAAAGCCCCTGCTTCGAATCTAAAACAGGGGCTTTTGGATTGCTCGGCGAATAGCCTGCGTTCTTCAGGTAAACTATTCGCGTAAGTTACTAGCGTATGCGTCTTGCGATTTCATCAACTATAACAGCCAGTTCTGTGTAGCGCTTACGAGTCGCGCCCTGCCTTTGGTTACTTTCTTCCTCAAGGCTTATGGCTAGAGACTGGAGGCTGCGAGAAGCTCGTCGATCGTTATTGTCAGACTCTATCAACTCTTCAGCACGATCCAGCGCTGCGTTTAGCTCATCTAACTGAGACTGCTCTATAACCTCACTTCTCACCAGCTGGTCGATGTAAGCTCTAGCTACTACCGGCTCAGCGGGCCATTTATGACGAGCCTGCTGCTGAGCGTTGACCACATCACCGGCTGAGCGCAAAGACGCCGCCGCTATCTCGTTCTCCGTCAAATAGTCTGAAGGGGATAGCGCGAAAACATCTAGTCCCCGTGCGATCTCAGTTCCATAAATCAAACCATCAAACCAATAGGCCGACCAATAGCCGCCAGTGATTAACTCTTCCGCATCCACAGGCCCCCTATCGAAGAACGCTATCTCGGTAGGGTTTGTTGAATCAGTAAAATCAATAACCGAAATTCCACCTTGGTACCAAGCCTGTACGAAGATGTCTCTTCCTGGTACTGGGATTAAAGAACCATTATGTGCGACGCAGTTTTCAGTGTCTGTCTGCGGCGCTGGCATTTTATAATGACTGCGAAATTGCATCTTATTATCAACGATGTCGTAAAATGCGTCTGCGCCCCAATCTATAGGATCGGATGCGCGGCAGCGAGGTCGTGAGCCTCCACCCCATTCATCAGTAAACAAAACTTTAGTACCGTCGTTATTAAAAGTAGCAGAGTGCCAATAGGCAAACCCAGAATCGATCACTTCATCGATGCGCACGGGATTAGCGGGATCAGAGATATCCAAAAGAATACCGTTGCCCGAGCAAGCGCCCGCCGCTAAGCCAATTTCTGGGTAAGCAGTAATGTCATGGCACTGGTTTGTCACCCGCGTGTCCTGAGTGCCAGGTCCGTGATCGCCCCCTTCCCATAGCCCTGCAAGCACACCTGATTCTGGATCGGAAAAAATAAAAGGCCTGCCTACAACCCTCGCCTGAGATGGGTTGTTAAGAGGTATTTGAATTAC
>JBLHTH010000166.1:0-6920 GCA_047627195.1 Pseudohongiellaceae bacterium
ATATTAACTCTTGCCAAAACCTGAGATCCGCATGCACTTACTAAACGATACCAAAAGCCGCGTCGGCAAAGCTCTTTGTCACTATATGAGGATGCGCTTGAAATTTCGCGGAACGGTATTTTCTGATTCGAGATCTGCGGCACAGCCGCTGGCGCTGAAGGCTGCCAAATTAACCCGCCCTCAACAAACCTCCAGCAAACTACTCTAAAACATTAGTCCAGCAGGTGAACGACCAAACCACTTTTTAACTTTGGCTCAAACCAAGTTGATTTTGGAGGCATTACTTCACCAGCGTCAGCGATATCCATCAAACCTTCGATAGAGGTCGGGTGCAACGCAAATGCTGCCTTACACTCGCCACTATCCACACGCTTCTCCAGTCCCGCAAGGCCGCGGATACCACCAACAAAATCAACTCGTTTATCCGTGCGCTGGTCAAGGATATTAAGGTGTGGTGTAAATATGGAGTCCTGCAAAAGACTAACATCCAGCCTCTTCACCGGATCGCTGGCGTCAATAGAGCCCATCAGCGCAGAATTTGTTACCAGCCTATACCACTGCCCTGACAGATAAAGCGCAAATTCCTTTTCTTGACGAGGTTTTGCCTCAGTTGCGTCAGCAACTGGTTTTATTGCAAATGATTTACCAATGGCTGCCAAAAATTCCAAATCGCTATGCCCATTAAGATCCTTAACAACTCGGTTGTAATCGAGAATTTGCATCTGGTCATGAGGAAATAAGACGGCCAAAAAGAAATTATAGGGCTCATCCCCCACATGATCATCATTGCGCTTAGCATTTAAGTGCTTCACTCTTGATGCTGCAGCCGAGCGATGATGGCCATCAGCAACATAAAGGCAATCCACCTGTGCAAACTGCGCTTGTATGTCAGCGGATAACGCTAAATCTTCGATAACCCAAAAAACATGATGCGTGCCATCCTCGGCATCAAATTCATACTCGGGCGCAGTCAGTGTTACTTTATCGATAAGTAAATCAATTGCAGTCTTTGATTTATAAGTGAGGAAGACCGGCCCTACTTGAGCATTCAGGGCATCCATATGCGCCACTCGGTCGTCTTCTTTTACCGGGCGAGTATATTCATGCTTCTTAATCAAACCTTTCTCATAGGCGTCTACCGACGCAACGGCGACTAGGCCAACTTGCTCATGCCTTCCCATCACCTGCTTGTAGACATACAGCTTTTCTTCACTGTCTTGGACGAGAGTACCTTCGCTTATAAAACGCTTTAAGTTTTCAGCCCCTTTGTCATAAACAGCCTGGTCGTGAATACCCACGTCAGCGGCCACGTCAATTTCAGGTTTATTTATATGTAAAAAACTATAGGGATTGTCTTTTGCCAATTCAGCGGCTTCTTCACGGTTCAATACGTCGTAAGGATGGGAAGCTACTTTTGCCGCAAGCTCACGAGTTGGCCGAAGGCCACGAAAAGGTTTGATTAGTTTCATTTATTAGGTCCAGAATAGATGTTTAGTCCAGCTAAGGTTATTTTTTACCGAAAATATAGACACCATCCCAATCCTCTGCAGGAGGGTTGATTTGAAAGTCATCAATTCTTTCGAGGAAAACCTTAGGCAAGGCCTCATTGTCGCATGAGGCTGCCAATTGCGAAAACAATCTCTGAGCAAGGCTCCAGTTTTGTGCTCGATACGCTTTTAAAGCACCCGCGAAGGCAGCTGCCATGGTTAACTTTTCAGGCGGGATCTGATCAGACTGCCCCAACAGTTGAAATATCTTAATTGCTTGTCTTTTACCGGCCACACAGACTTCGTCTAATTCCATATAAGCATAATTTGGTGCAGCGTCTCGGCTAGCTTCACTGACAATGTTAGTAACGTTATACAACCGAGTTAGGCTCTCTAGTCTGGCTGACAAATTAACGGTGTCCCCAATTACAGAATAATTCAAGCGGTTACTAGACCCTAGGTTTCCGGCAACAACTAGCCCCGTACTGATCCCTATGCAGGCGCTCAACCGAGAGTCACCTATCTCCATTACATCAATAATCTCTAGAGCAGCTAACATGGCATTGGTCGCATCAAATTCCGAATGAATTGGTGCCCCGAATAACGCCATCACAGCATCACCTTGAAATTTGTCGACCACCCCATTATGTTTTTCAACGATATTACTAATACTGCTCAGAACTTGATTCAATTCAACTAGCACTTCTTGTGGCCTCAGACCTTCGCAAAAACTGGTAAACCCTCTTATGTCTGAGAAAAGGATAGTCACTATCTTTTCTTCGCCTCCCAGTTCCACCGGATTATTTAAAAGCTGCTCAGCGATTTGCTGAGAGACAACTTTACCTAAGAGATCCCTAACTTTTTCTTTTTCTGCTAATCCTTGAGCCATCGAGTTAACCGAATTCGCCAAATCCCCGATTTCATCCTGAGAGTTAACCACCACAGGTTTTCCATACTCCCCTTCCTCAATTTTTTGAACCGCGCTTGCAAGCTTTGCCAATGGTTGAGTAATCGATCTGGACAGAAGCACAACAGCAATCAGGCTAATGGCAATAATCACCGCATAAAACTCAATAAGCAAAGTCCGAAATTGAACAACATTCTCGTTATTTTCATCATACGAGCGCTGAATAATAGCCAGCACTTGGAGTTCATCTGAAGGCGATCCAAACAGATTACGTAGTAACGTTGTAAATTCCTCCCCCTCAAGACTTATCCGCTGAAGACTAGCCACGGTCAACGAATTTATTGCCATTTGCTCAGCTAATATTTGCTGCCTTGCAGCACTTAAGGTGGATGCAACAACCACTAGATCACTCTCGTCGCTACGGCGGATTATACTGACCTCGGAAACGATGGTTTCTTTGACTCTCTCTACAAAATTTTGATCCAGCGCAAATCCACCGATAATCCAAGCCACTTGCCTAGGCAGATAAAGCGGTAATGCTATTAATTGAAACGGATCGCCGTCTATTGCAACAATCGCCTCAGCCAGACCTTCGTCGCTTGCATCTGCATTGTCAACTAAAGATAACCAAGCCCCTGACAACTGTGTATAGCCTTGCAAACTTGTGTCAATTACAACGTTATTATTCAGATCGACGATCATTAGCATATCGGCTTTGCCAATCGATCTATCGAGAACGTTCAATGATGCACCAAAGAGTGTTGCGGGATCGTTTGAAGCAAACGCAGTTCTAAAACCAAAATCCCAGGTTAGACTATTGGTAATTGCTTGCAAGGTTTCTGCCTGTTGGGCTCGAGTAAAGTCAAATACGTCAGCACCCAATTCTAAGTAACTATTAATAGTCTCTTCGGTGTATTCGATGTTGTTTCGATTAACGTAGTAGAAAATGCCACCTAGGACAGGCGTGAGTAGGCACAGAAGGAAAAAACTTAAACGAGATCTAAAACTCCCAAACGCTAACATGGGTGATAGCCTAGTTTGTCTGCAAAATTAACGATACCGAGTTCTGTTGGACGAAGGGGCTCGGCGAATTCGACGGTCTCTTTTCAACTCAAGTGTGTAGCTTAGGTTTGTTTGCTCGCCATCAACAAATTCAAACGAGTGGGTAACAGCAATATCGTTGTCCTTTAAACGTGAATGCCAAATTCGCAGCTCAAAAGTACCAGATGGAACCGACTCTAAAATTGCTAGCCCATCATCGTCACTGATGCCACTAAGAGAAGTTTCCGCCACATAGATATAGGCCAACATCCAATCATGAAGATTGCAGCCTATCTCAATAACACCAACTGAATTAAATGCCTGACTATATTGCTCAGAAGTTCCTTTGCCATACAGCGGAATATAAAATGAGCCGGATGGCGAAAAGGAATAAACATGATGAAGAATATCATCGCTATTTGGAAAAGAGACGCTATTTCCAGATACTATTGTCGACATGTTAGGTACGAATTCTTTATCCAGCTGATCTACTATTGTATCAGCTCCTGGCTGATACTCGGACCGCATTTCATCTGGCAGTAGAATTTCTATAACTGCGTCCCGAATGGGGTTGCCCTCCCCATCAGTTAGCTTAACGCTCAAGGATTGGGCGTTGCCATAAGTTCCGAGAATCGAAAGCAGAAAACCACCGATAAGATTTAGACGTATCTGCATAACCTAAGAAAACCGTGCCCTATAAGGAGTGTATAAACGTAATGGCAAAAATGGTGTTTTGATAGTTACCGCGCTCGGGAGCACTAATATCGGTCCAGTTAACACTAAAGTCAATGGAAGTATCCATTGACAAGGGAATGCTCAAGGCACCCTCCCACTGGTCTGAATTAGTTTCAAGTAAATAGCCAAACCAAGGCATCGCTGAGTTAGAAGTTGAAAACGCAGGATCAGAGTAAAAAGCATCAGAAATTTTGTAGATTTTCAATGAAGGTTGAGTCGTGCTGGCCACCGTAAAACCATTGATGCGGCGATAATTTAGGCTTGTGCGCCAGCCACTAGCAAACTCATAATCTGCAGCGAAAAAGGCGCTGATAGATTCAAAATCAAATAGCTCATTAGGCAAAGTATTTAGCGGATCATAGTCAAGGGCATCTACAGCAGGATCATTCGCCAAATCATTAGTAGCGTTACGCTGATAGTCGATACCAACCCCAAGAGTGAAGCCTGATTGAAAACGTTTGCCCACGCTAAATTCGATTTGGGCAGCTTCGGTGTCACGAGCCTGCCCAGCGCCATTTTCCACATTATAATTAACGCTAGCATTCGCAGTCGGGGCAAATGGGCCAAATCCGAATTTATAGCGATAGCCTGCACCAACCCCTAACTCAATTCGGTCAAATCCACGCAGCTCATCGAAGCGACGATAGCTCAGGTTACCCGTAAAGGTAAGCGAGTCGTTTATACCGAGTTGAATTCGTTTTCCAGCGGTTACGCCCGCGCGCACGAAGGTCGATTCTCGCTCATGAAAATCATCAATGCCTCGTGGCACATTTGACTCTTCTCCTAAGCTTAGATTCAGCAGATAGAATTCGTTAGCATTTGAAGGAGATACACATGATAAGAAGCCAACAGCGAGGAAAGCCGTTTTGATATTTCTAAAATACTTCATAGCAAATATCCAGCAGTGAAATGGTTTTAAAAGTTAGCCCCTTTTATTAAGCGCAAACCATACCACCATTTCAACTCAAAATAGAAGCGGCCAACTTAATTTTGAATATCCTAGATCGCCTGATACCTAGTTAGATCACCCAGGATTGCAAACCCTCTCTGATTTGATCACTCGTAAAGCCACGGCTAGTTAAAAAACGTATGATTTTGTGATGGCCTTTGCTACCAAAAGACAATGACTCGTCACCCTTTAGCTTTTTCAAGACTAATGTCTCAACCATCGCCGCCCAACCGTCATCATTCAATAAATACAAGGAAATGGTGTCTTCACTTACCCTGCGACTAGCAAGATCTGCTTTGATGTGCAAATAGCCAAAGCCCCTAGATCGACGATAACGAACATAGGACTCGGCAAACCGATCATCTGATTGAAGGTTTTGATCTTGCAGAGTTTTTATGACGGTAGTTAGCTGCTCAGAATCCGTTTCCGGAAATTTTTTTGACAGTTTTTGAGATAATTCGAAGAAAGAGTGTTCTCGGCGAGCCAAGAAATCCATGGCGGCTCGCCTGAGAACGGGGACATCACTAGGAGAGTGATTTGGGTCTATGGGGAAAATACTTATTTGACACCCATTTATTATTTAGCACCTGTTTACTATTTGGCACCTATTTAGCTTTAGCATCTGCCAATACAACAACATCGTCATTTGCTGGCTCTGCTTCATTGCTTTTACTACCGCCTAAGAGTTGAACCCGGATCTGCTTCTCAACTTCTTCGGCAATCGCAGGGTTCTCGCTCAGGAAAACAGCGACATTCTTTTTGCCTTGGCCGATCTTTTCGCCCTGATAAGCATACCAAGCACCGGACTTCTCTATTAAGCCTTGTTTAACACCAAGGTCTATTACCTCGCCCATGCGATGAATGCCTTTGCCATACATAATTTGAAATTCTGTCTGTCTGAACGGAGGCGCTACTTTATTCTTAACAACTTTGACTCGAGTCTCGTTGCCGACCACCTCATCGCCTTCCTTAATTGAACCAATACGACGTATATCAAGACGTACTGATGAATAGAACTTTAACGCGTTACCACCGGTTGTCGTTTCTGGAGAACCGAACATCACACCAATTTTCATTCTAATCTGGTTTATAAAAATAACTAGAGTATTAGAATTTTTAATACTGCCGGTCATCTTTCGGAGGGCTTGAGACATCAACCGAGCCTGCAGTCCCATATGGCTATCACCCATATCGCCTTCAATTTCTGCCTTTGGTGTCAATGCCGCTACCGAGTCAATAACCACAACATCTACAGCGCCGGAACGGACGATCATGTCGCAAATTTCTAGCGCTTGCTCGCCGGTATCTGGCTGGCTTACCAAAAGATTGTCGACATCTACCCCTAAATTTTTGGCATAAATCGGATCAAGCGCGTGTTCCGCATCTATAAACGCGCAACTACCACCTGCTTTTTGTGCCTCGGCAATAACCTGCAAGGTCAAAGTTGTCTTACCTGATGACTCTGGCCCGTATATTTCAACAACCCGCCCTCTTGGCAGGCCGCCTATGCCCAGTGCAATATCCAGTCCTAATGAACCTGTAGATATTGCCGGTATTGGCTCAAGCTTCGTGTCGCCCATACGCATCATTGATCCCTTACCAAACTGACGTTCAATCTGGGAAAGTGCTGCTGCTAATGCTTTCTCTTTATTACCGTTGTTGCTGTTATCTTCGACCATAGTTGTATCCCTAGTGATGCTATAATTACAACTGATGCTGTATCCATGAGTAATGCAGTTGTTCTGCCCAGCTGCCTGAGCGTTTAATAGTAGTCTGTCCCCAACTACTTACTAATAAACCG
>JBLHTH010000167.1:0-6876 GCA_047627195.1 Pseudohongiellaceae bacterium
ACTGGTTTGTCGCAGAACCAAAGATGCAGGCATGTTGTATGCCCCGCTACCCAACTCATCCATTTGGGCAATAACCCAAAGCCTGCGTTGCCCGTGAGAAACAGGGTAGTATTGCGCATCTTCAATAATGGGAATTCGTTGGTAGTCAAAGCTATCCTTATCAGCACAATCTGCCGCTAACAACGAGACTGTGGGAAGTGAAAACAGATCCCGTAAACTCAACTGCTTACTGGTGTCACGCGCAAAGCGACTAATAACTTGAACCGCTTTTAGACTATGCCCACCTAACTCAAAGAAATTATCATCGACACCTACCCTCTCTAAATCTAATACATCACACCAAATATTTGCGATGATATGCTCTAACTCAGTGCTTGGGGCGATATAAGGTTTTGTCGCGGCATGACGACTACGTGGTGGCGTTGGCAATGCGCTTCGATCAATTTTACCGTTAGGTAACTGTGGTAAGTTTTCTAACAATACGAAATCCGACGGAATCATGTGCGCCGGCAGTTGGTTTTGCAAATAAGCTCGTAGTTGTGGCGTCACGTAAGCAGAAAGTTTTTCCTTCAATGGATTATTTGAATATTCTCGAGCTCGTTTTTGTTCAACCGCTGGATACTTGGGGAACTCAGTTTTTTCACCCTTTGACTTAATGAATACAACATCGTAGTCGCCAGCAAAGTTACCATCAGCCATTCTAAAATGGATACGCCACCCGCTTAATCGAGCAAGCTCAATCAGATCTTCAGGCTCAATAGACGGTGTTAGATTCTTTTTCAGATTGCTGCGAATAGTTGAAACATTTTCAGCACATTGCCCCGCATCAAGCCAAGCGATCAATCGAGTCTCATCAACGATGCGGCGATTACGAATCGCCTTCCAGCCTAATGTACTACTCGTTGTTTCCGTCAATCGTTGTTTGATCTCATCGACAGTCGATTTTTCATGTGACCATTCTTGCCACTCCACATCAACACTAGTCGTTCGACTGTTGATGTGTAATACCACGTCGTAACGGAAACGAGTCATTTCATTCTGCAGTTTCCCGCGCTTTGGCAATACCTCAACAAAACTAATAGACGGGATAAGTTCCGGAAGGAATAAGAACCATGATGGGTCGATCGCTAACTCTTGTTCACGTAGACTTTTCTCTGCCACGCCCGTTTCTAAGGCCGCCGTTTCAGTGCCGTCTGTCGCCTGAAATAGTTCGATTGATGTATGATACGCCCTAAGCAGGCCGTAATTTCTCACATCACCGACAATAATTTTACCGCCGTCTGCAACAACCCGCACAGCCTGCTCCAAGGTCTGCGTTAAGTACTCCAGGCTAGGAAAGTACTGAACCACTGAACATAACATCAGTCGATCAAAAGAGGCTTCTTCAAAGCCACTAAAGTTAATGGCTTCTCGACAATATAAAGTCGTCTTACCATCAACATCTGAACCCTGTAAGCCATTATCAGGACTAACTTGATGAGTTAATCGATTTATTACTACATCGGATAGATCTGTTCCTACGTAACTCTCACAGCGATTGATGAGGTTGTACATCAACAACCCGGTACCACAGCCTATTTCAAGAACTCTGGGTTTTATTAGTACTGGGCTTGGTTCCTCGGTCTCGTTAAGTGTGCCAGAGAAGACTAACTCCAAGGTGTAATCAATATACTCATGCATTTCTGCATCAGACAGTGGCTCACCCGTGTAGGTGCTATCCCAGCCGATGGTATTGAAAGTTACATCTGCGTGCACTGAATCGCCTTGGTAGCTATCCTCATGCAATGACTGCCATAAGTTCACCCGCTCTTGCTGGAGCAATTTTTCTTCCTGTTCATTCTGTGCAGAAACGACTAACCAAGCAATCAGCCTCTGTTCCTGGGCTTGGTCACCTTCGGCCTCATGACTCAAACCAACAACCACCTCTTGCACGGAAGGATGCTTAAAGAGAACCCCTTCAATTTCATCAAGCTCAATACGATAACCACGTAATTTCACTTGATTGTCAGCGCGATGAAAATATTCTAAATTCCCCGACGCCTGCCATCGACCCAAATCCCCTGTACGATAAAGTATCTTGTCGTGCTGCCCAGAAGAATAAGGATTGTCGATAAAACTGGCAGCCGTTTTTTCAGCCTGATTCCAATACCCTTCTCCAACACCGATACCAGCAACACAAATCTCACCTGGGACACCGATGGGAAGCAGTTGCAATTCTTTATCCAGAACATATATCGCGGTATTTGCTATTGGCGTTCCAATAGGAACTCTCAAGCAGTTTTCCGGCAGCGGTTTAACCACCGTAAACTGACAAATGTCATCTGCAGCCTCGGTAGGACCATAAGCGTTACACAGAGGCACTTCGGGATACAATTGATGCCATCGATTAACCAGATTAACGGATACGGCTTCGCCCGTTACCATGGCATAGTCTAGATTGGGTAAAGCTCGCTGCGCCGTCGAAAGACTGCTGGCGAATTCTAAAACCTCGTTGAGTACGATTGGCACGAACTCAAAAATAGTCACCCTTTTCACTTCATTAAACAGAGCAGCTGCATCACAAACCGTTTCGAAATCGATAATTCTTGTTGACCCGCCGATCATCAATGGCGCAAGAAATTGCCAGATAGAAATATCAGAAGAACATGGCGCGGATTGTGCAAAAACTGAATCTTGGTGAAAGCCAAGTTCATCGAACTCAGCAAAAATATGATTAACAGCACCATTATGACGGATCAATGCGCCCTTCGGCGTACCAGTAGATCCGGAGGTATACATCATATAAGCGCGATCTGTAGCGCAACCGTTGTTTTGGTAACTCTCCGAGATCGCCTCAATATTGTCATGAGTCCAGAGGGTGAATTGTGCCAGGACATCTGCATTTAGCGCCGGTGATCCGCAATCGGTTGTCAATACAACCCTTAAATTAGCACTCATCTTTTCCGCTTTGACCGCTTCTTCCTCGTCTGCCTGAGTTTCATACAGAGCTTCCAGAAGACTGTTGCTCGAAATCAATACCCCAACTTCGCTGTCGGCAAGCATGTGGCGGACCCGCCCCATAGGGTAAGTGGGGTCTACAGGAACAAAAGCCGCACCTGATTTTAAAACACCCATAACCGCCGCAAGAAACGAAACACTTCGGTAATGATAAATGCCGACGATATCATTGCGCACTACACCCGACAGCCTAAGTACTTCCGCGATCTTTCCCGCCAAATTATTCAGTTCAGCATACGTAATGGTATCTTCACCATGACTAGCGGCAATGCGATGTGGATGGCTTAATGCTTGAGCCTGAAACAGATCTTGAAGCGTCAGATGTACCGGATAAGAAACTGATGCTCCTAGCCAATCATGCAGTAAGGTCTCTCGCTCAGACGGTGGGAGTATCGACAGTAATTTGATAGGCAGGGTTGGCTGCTCAGCGATAGCACCTAATAATTCTATAAACTGCCCCACCATATGTTCAATCGTACTTCTATCCCATAGATCAGTAGCGAATTCAAAAACCCCGATTAAACTATGCTCTGTTTCCCACATGTCGAGGACCAAGTCGAACAATGCAGAGATGCGCTGAGTTTCAATTACATCTATAGCGAGGCCTGAAAGCCCAAACTCCTCAGCAGGTGCATTTTGCAGCGCAAACATAACTTGAAAAAGGGGATTGCGACTTAAATCGCGCTCGGGCTGAATACTATCAACTAGCTTTTCAAACGGTAAATCTTGATTAGCAAACGCATCAAGAGAGGTTTGTCTTACCTGCGCCAGGAAATCACAAAAAGCGGGATTGCCTTTAAAATCAAAACGCATCGCCAAGGTATTAACAAAGAATCCAATTAACCCTTCAATATCCTGATGGTTCCGATTTGCGATAGGAGAACCGACAAGAATATCTTCTTCCCCAGTATGGCGATATAACAATACTGCCCACGCAGAGAGCAAAGTCATATAAAGTGTACAGCCCTGCGTGCTAGAGATTCTCCGTAATTTCCGCGTCACTGATGCATCAATCTCAAACCTAATAGAGGAGCCTTTAAAACTCTGCTTTGCGCCTCGTGGTCGGTCAAATGCTAAATCCAATACCGTATTGGCACCGGCCAATTGCTCGTTCCAATAAACGAGCTGCTCACTAAGCGTGGACTGCATAACAGAGCTCTTCTGCCAGGCTGCATAGTCGCTATATTGTATCGGTAAAGCGGGCAGCAATTCATCGCCACTCAAAGTAGTCACGCTGTGATCTTCTGGAGAGAAATCTAACGAATCAGCTGACTCTTTTGGCTGCAGCGACAATTGATAAAGCGCGGTGATTTCACGCATAACAACACCCATAGACCAGCCATCCGCAATAATATGATGCATGGTTACGATTAAGGTATGTTTGTCATCAGTCAACTGGAGAAGACGCGTTCGAAGTAATGGTAGCTTAGACAGATCAAATGGTTTCTGGGCTTCGTCTTTGGTGGCGATATCGACTACATCTTGCTGTTGCTGCTTGTCCATTTCGGTCAAGACATCAAATTCCATCGGGCATGGAAAAGCAGGATGAATATTCTGCTGAGGTACTCCGCTGTCATCATAGTCATTATTATTGGAAGCGACAGAAAAAGAGGTCCGTAAAATTTCGTGACGCTCGATCATAAAATTTAAGCTGCTTTGTAATGCCGCCCGATCCAAGCTTCCTGTCAAACATAGCGCGACCGAAATGTTATAAAATGGATTACCTGGCTCTAATTGGTCCAAGAACCAAAGCCGTTCTTGAGCAAATGATAGTTGCTTGCTGCCACTGTCGCCCAATTTAACGATCGCCGAACTAGACCCTGACAGCTTTTCTTCAGAACTCGAAAGTGCTGACTCGAGTCGCTTAAGCCGCTGACAATACTCGTCGAGTGAAGGGTTTTCAAAAATTGTATTAATCTGAACGTCTATCTTAAATAAAGTTCGAACGCGAGAGACCAGCTGAGTTGCCAAGAGAGAGTGGCCACCTAAATCAAAAAAGCTATCGGTTAAGCCTATAGAATCTATGTGTAATAGATTTTTCCATATGCCTGCCATTTTCTTTTCAAGTGCTGTAACAGGTTCTACATAATTTTTCTCTACACCCAGATTCTGCAAATCTTCTACATTAAAGGGTAATGCACTTCGATCAAGCTTGCCTGAATCCGTCAACGGAAGCTCTGGCAAAAACACTATATGTGATGGCACCATAAAAGCGGGAAGTTGTTTTTCTAACAACGACTGCAGTAAACCAGTATCAACTTTCTCGCTATCTAAACCTGCACGGAGACAAACCCAAGCTACTAATACTTTGCCGCCATGGGGCAATTCCCTCGCGGCAACGGCACACTGTGCGACAAGGCTGGTATCGTTCCAGAGAAGGGAATTTAGGATAGCTTCAATTTCTCCGGGTTCAATTCTAAAACCCCTGATTTTTAGCTGAGCATCTACCCGCCCCAAATACTCTATTGTGCCATTCGAAAGCCACCGAGCTCGATCGCCCGTCTTATAAAGTTTGCCTTTCCCATAAGGATTAGCGAGAAATTTTTCATGAGTCAACTCCGCACTACCCCAATAACCAGATGACAAGCCATCGCTCCCGGTATAGAGCTCGCCAGGCATCCCAATTGGGACAAGGTTGAGATTGTCCTCCAAAATGAAAACCGTTGTGTTCGCTACTGGTTTACCAATTGGAACGAGACGAAGATCATCGTGATCAACTGGAATTTGATAGACAGCGGTAAAAGTAGTATTTTCGGTGGGCCCATAGCCGTTAATTAACTTTGTTCGAGGCAGTGCTTCTAGCGCTCTGCGCATATGTTTAGTCGAGATAGCTTCGCCGCCCGTCAGCAGCTGATTAACTTTAATTAAATCACGTGGAAAGTCATCCACCATGGCATTAAAAAGATTAGACGTGAGCCATAGGGTGCTTATCTGTTGTTCACTGATCAATGCTCCTAGTTGATGCAATGGGAGATTACCCATAGGCGCGACAACAAGACAAGCGCCATTTAGAAGGGCTCCCCAGATTTCGAATGTTGAAGCATCAAATGAAACAGGGGCATACTGTAGAAATTTATCGCCTTCACCAACAGTAAAGTAATTACTATTGACCACTAAACGAAGTATAGCTCGGTGGGAGATTACTACTCCTTTGGGATTTCCAGTCGAACCTGAGGTATGCATGATATAAGCAGGATCATCAAATTTGACGTCTTGTTTTTTCTCAAGCGTGACCCCCGACTGCTGTTGAGCCAACGAATCAATCCATTCCGTGCTATCGATAACAAAACTTGTTGCCGATTCATCTAAAGCGAGTCGCTCCGATGTGAATCTAGAGCTTATAACCACCTGAACATTGGTATCATCCATTATAAACTGGAGCCGCGCCTTTGGGTAAGAGACATCCAATGGCACAAAAGTGGCACCTGCTTTTAAAACACCTAAAATGGCAACAATCAGAGAAGTAGACCTCTCTATACAGACACCAACACACTGGCCCTTACTTATCCCTGCGCTAACTAGGTATTGCGCAACTAGGTCGGCCTGCTGATCTAGTTGCAGATAGGTCAATTCTCGGATAGCTAACTCTGGAAGACCTGGCTTTTGATTGGGCAAACCCCCTTTTACTTCACGAATTGCAATATTCGAACCATATCTTTTTACGATGTCGCTAAAGTAATCGTGCACCGTACTTTCTCGCGGATAATCCGTTACGACACCACACCAATCGGTTTTTAGTTTGTGTTCAGTCTGTTTGGACACCAAAGAATAACTAGCGATGGAATTTTCAGGAGAATCACAAATAGCTTCGAGAAGAGTGAGATAACTCGTCATGATCTCTTTAACCGAATTCGCATCAAACAAGTCAGTATTAAATTC
>JBLHTH010000168.1:0-6751 GCA_047627195.1 Pseudohongiellaceae bacterium
TGTTGTACGAGCCGGGTATCATCGGGGGGCCGCCAATAAAGCCGGTAAGACATCGATCAACAGTGGTTCGCCCCTCCGGACCGGCGCTATCAAAGACCATCTTTCGATAAGTTTCCCGACGTTCTTGCCCGATGACGTTGGCAGCTGGGATACGGCCACTAGCTGGGCTGTAGACCAGAGAGGTGCGTCTATCTGAAATAGTCTGGCTGCCCCGCTCGTACCAGAATTCGTTATAGGAAATCACCCCCGGCGGATAACCCGCACCACCGACACTATCGACGATCAGATCACGATTCTGGCGGTTGTTCTCAAACTTTTCCCATTCAATGGCCTCTGCTGGTGTGAGCACCGCTTTATCGGCAAGCTCTGTGGGCCGATTCAATGGCGTGATAGTTCGGAAAGTGTAGGTTCCTTGAAAATCGGGGTGACCATGTTCGGTTCTTGGGATATCGTTATTTTGTGCCTGCGCTGACGTGGACAAGGCAATGCCGAGAATCAATGCCAGCGACGTAATTCCAATATAGGAGATTCTTTGCGGGTTTGTGACAGGAGAAGCTAGTTTTGCATGGGGTTGAAACATTGAAACCTCCAACTATTATTTTAATTATTAAATGTCCGCTAGAAAGGTAGCTAATGCACTGAAAATACGCTTTTTCCCTCGTGTTTTCAAGGCTTTATTATTAACTTAACCGAACGACTTCAGAGCCCAATAGGTGTTAATTATTCAGGTAGAGTTAAGCGCGTGCTGACTATCGTGGCCCTAGTGAAAGAAGAGTTTCATATTAAAGTTAAGTGAGAAGATCTCGTTTGAGCAGCTGAAAATATAAAGCGGCAGTTCCAAAAACTAGCGCATCAAAGAGCCTGAGCATAACAAAGCAAGTGGGCGAAATAATGAGCGAGCATATACACGCCACCGCAGGTGGCAGATACCCACCAGAATTATAAAGGCTTAGGATCATGGCATTAGAAAATTTAATAAAACTAACAGCCGCTGGCGTTTTTGCCTGTGCACTGACCGGCTGCATTGGCGCAGTGGTCGGGGTTGCGGTAGACACCACAGTTGCAGTGGTTAAAGCGCCATTTCAGATAGCGGGTGCTGTTGTAGGTGTTGCCGCAGACACCACCGGAGCGGTCATTGCGGCGCCTTTCAGGGCAGTTGACGCCGCTTTTGACGGAGAACATGACCAACATAGAGGTTCTCACAAAGAGCATGACCATGGCGCTGCTGTGGGCGCTGATCCACATGACCATGACAGTCATGACCATTTTCGCGAACATAAGTATCCAGATAATTAATAGCAATAGTTAACCCCAATAGCTAAGACCTGAGTTTATACTCAGCTGAGCTCTGCTCGTCGTTTGAGTGGTTCAAGTCACTGCCTCTATGCTATGTCGACAATCCAAATAGATTTTGAAAACCCCTTATTGTTTTACAAGCAAGGTCAGCCCCAGAATCTGCCAATCGCTTCGCTTAAGGTCTCTCACCTAGCGTTAAACTCACCCTTACTTTTTGTTAACTGCGCTTGCCAAAACTAATCACAGAAATTGAATTGACCCTTGAGCTGGTTTATTCTTCGATCCTCACTTTTTAAACACTAACCCTGTCTCAGCAATCCTGAAACCAGGGGTCCTAGGCACTTTTGGTATGGCCAGCACTGCGCAAACTAACAACTCCTCCGGTTCGGCTTTTTCACTTGGCAGTTTTGCTCTGCCGATGGGGCTCACTGTTGCCCTTTTTCTTCTTTCATTCAGCCCGAGAGTTCAATCAAGTTTGGCATTAGTGTGGTCATTCTGGGCTGCGGTTCTCGCTTTGATGTTATGGCAAGCGTATCTCCTGATTCTCAGCAAGCGGCGTGGGATAGAACATGGGTTTTCAATAGCGATTCACTCTCAGCACTACATACAAGCAATGGTTCAGTTTAGTGTTTATCTGTATTGGGGATATTTTTGGCGGCCGGTTTATGACCATATGTTGCTGCTTTTAGCTCAGGTTCTATTCGCTTTTGCATTTGGTACGCTGCTGGCTTGGTCTCGAGGCAGAAACTACACATTAGGTTTTGGGCCGATCCCAATAATATTTAGTACAAATCTATTTCTGTGGTTTCGAGATGATTGGTTCTATATGCAGTTTCTAATGATTGCGGTCGGGTTTATGGGAAAGGAATATGTTCGTTGGAACCGTGAGGGGCGCAGCGT
The DNA here is from genome assembly GCA_047627195.1 of Pseudohongiellaceae bacterium. Lineage (GTDB taxonomy): Bacteria > Pseudomonadota > Gammaproteobacteria > Pseudomonadales > Pseudohongiellaceae > UBA9145. Next base: position 2,197 of record JBLHTH010000168.1, read on the forward strand.
TCACATTTTTAATCCATCTGCCTTCGCCTTGGGTTTATTCTCTCTAGTGCTCATTGTGACCAACAGCACGAATCTAACGTGGGCTCCGTTAATTTCATCGAATCTTACCTTGGCACCCAACATCTATTTATTTTTATTCTGCGCTGGCCTTGTGGTGATGCACTTTTTTTCTATCACCTTGGTTGCCGGGTCAGCGGCTCTAGTTCTATTCGGATCGAGCGCGCTTTATTCAGCTTTTAATGGTGTGCCCTATTTTCTAGACTCAGAAATTCCTGCCGCGGTATTTTTAGGTCTCCATTTGCTGGTGACTGATCCATCGACTTCTCCGCGTACCCCGTTGGGTAAAATGATATTCGGGGGGCTCTACGGTATTGGGGTATTCGCGCTTTATACGTTACTCGATTTATTCGGTGCGCCTACTTTTTACGACAAACTTCTCTGCGTGCCACTATTGAATCTCAGCGTTATTGCAATCGACCGAGCAGTTCGGTCAATCGATTCCCCAGCATGGCTTAACGTATGGAACCCGAATTGGTTTGGTGGTCGCGCTAATTTAGCCCATATGAGCATCTGGGTTGTGGTTTTTGCTTCTATGTCATTGCTTGATAAAACGGATGGCCAACATACCGGTGATAGCCTTCCGTTTTGGGAGCAATCTTGTACTGATAATCTTACGCTTGCTTGCGACCGTTTACTCTTAATCGAAAGCACTTACTGTAACGACAATGCTGCATGGGCTTGCAATGAGTTAGGCCTTCACTATCGTCAAGGACTGATCACTGAAGCCGATTCTGAACTGTCGTTCAGCTATTTCAGCCAGGCATGTGAATTGAAATTTAAAAGTGGTTGTCTAAATTTACTGAATGAAGATAGGCTTATTGCTGACCTACCAAAGGAGCTTGATCTTAGATTAATGCTTCGCCAAGGTGGGAAAAATCTTATGGAGATGCCTGCATCAGATTTGTATGCAAAGGCCTGTGAACACAATTGGACCTTTGCTTGTGCTGTGGCAGAAAATGAGAGACCGTTGTGAGTAAAGTGCAGAAAATTAAATCGACCAAAGATTCGGTGGTTGATTCTGCACCAGCACCGTTAGAACCAAGTCGTACCCTTGGCTTATTGATTCTTCTACTTTCAATTATCTTTACCGCTGTTTGGTTAACCCGTGAGAGCATCGGGAAACTGGCGTTGGAAAGTTCTGATAGTCTACCCCCAGACACGTTTGGAGCTCTTGCCGGGTTTGACAGCAATAACTGGTATTTAGCTAATGATTCTGCTTTTGGGTTCGTTGAAATTCCTGCCGGTACTTTTACTATGGGAAGCAATCCGGTGCTTGACTCAATGGCCTATGGGAATGAGCAATGGTCTCGCAGAAAACGTCAGGGCGAAGTTGAACTGCCTCGTTATTTCATCAGCCGCTTTGAGACTACAGTTGCCCAGTACAACGCCTATTTGGCAGACACCGCTCAACCGTCGCTAGCTTTGAATTTGGACTCGGCAGGAAACTTTCCCGTTGCTGGGGTGACCTGGCCGGAGACACTGCGCTATGCAAGGTGGTTGGAAGAAAGGCTTCGTCAATCCGATTCAACGCCAGAGCAAATTAAAGAGTTTTTAGACTCAGGTGCCCATCTGACTTTACCCTCAGAGGCGCAATGGGAAAAAGCAGCTCGTGGCACAGACAACAAAGTGTTCCCATGGGGGTCGAGAGTCAGGACTGACGTGGCAAACTTTAATAATAACCGCCCCTTGGTGGTTGGAGCTTTGGCATGTCCTCCTTGTAGCTACGGTCTATCCGACATGAGTGGCAACGTGTGGGAGTTAACTCGCAGCCCGCTTCAAGATTACCCCTACAATCCTGATGACGATGGCGAGGATCTATCCTCTGAAGTGATCTGGGTAATGCGAGGCGGGTCGTATGCCGATCAAATTAACAATGTTCGCGCCGCTGTTCGAGGAGGCGTCGACCCCAGTGTTAGAAGTCTCACTATTGGGTTTAGATTGGTTATCACAGTGCTTTAATTTTTAGCCACAGTACTTATCACTTTTATCTCACCATCCAAGGCCTGGGCCGCGACTTCGTAGATTTTTCTTGCGAGACCGTGCCCTGCCGGAAATTGATTTCCGTAAAGGGTACTGACGACATCTTTATCACTTAGGTCGATAAAACGTTATCCACAAATACTGGTTCATCTCAGGTGAACCCGGCAGCTTTAGCCGCGGTAAAGAAATCGTTAAATGCAGGCACCTGTTTTAAAATAGAGACAGGTACATAAACACTTTCTGCGTTTAGTGATAGCTGCAGGTTAATAAAACGCGACTCACACATAGCAACAGCGTGACTAATTGGATTTGGCCACTGGGGTAGATTTTTCGCCTCGTCTGATTAGTTTTAACTGAGCCTCGCCCGAGGCTTTTGCCAACAACGGATTCACGCTGCGAGAGCCACTTGGCGCGATAATAAGCCAGCACTTTCTTTCATCGGCAAGAGACGTATCTTCTACCAGTTCGAATCCTAGCTTATCAATGTACAAAGCTAAGGCTTCATCGTAATCGTTGACGAGCATCGAGACCTGAACAATACGTTGGATGGAAAAATCCAGCTAAAAAGATGACGAGTATGAGTAGGTGGTTTAAGGCCTTAGGTGGTCGGTACAGGCATGAAAAAAAGCCGAGGGTGAGATTCGAGTGTGAGATTAAGCTCTTTAGATTTTACTGGTGCCAGCGTTTTATGAAAATAACAATAAATGACTTGGCTTCAAGTATTTTTAATATGCCGCCAGGAGATTCAGGAGGGAACACTTCGATTTTGCTGTTGAGAGCTTGCCGAAGTTAACCGCATTTTGGGTGCACTGCTCAAAGCTGTTTTAGCTCGAGGTGCGCCCAGAATGAGTCAGTTTATTACAGTATGGGCAGGCCTATCGGGTTAGGGTTGGCGAAGCCTATCTCGTCGGCGCTGTCTATTAGCTTTTGTATAACAGCGTCGACGGGCTGAAGTTTTTTAGCACAACTATTGATTAGTAGCCGCTTGTGCTTCTTGCCGTCTCGCGCCAGCTAAGATGCCAGGCATTGCGTAGTTGCCCTCATGGCAAGCATATTCATAGACAGGGCCTTCGGTTGCATAAAAGCTAAGTTCTGCCGTCCATGGTTGGCGATAGAGATTGGAATCTTCGACAATAAACTGGTATACAATTTCGGCGTCAGAGTGGCGACTGAAGCGTTCCGTGATGGTGCCGTCGTTAGTGATTGGCACCGAGCTTTGTTCCATCTGAATTGGCTTAATATTGATGGTCTCTACAACCAAAGTGTCACCTTCATACCATCCTCTTGAATCCCCTAACCACTGCTCCATCACCTGCGGCCTTGAATTAGCTCTTGCCTGTTCTGCTGAATCAAACAAAGGAATGATGCGGGCGTCGTGGGCCATTTCTGCCAAAATCATGACGTAGTCATCGGTTTGTACAAACTGGTAGGTGCTGTTGTAAAGCGTGCCCATCATGCCCGGGCCTGCAGTGTTGCCAAAGCCAAGTAGGCAGCGTTCAGCCAAAGGCAGTGCTTCTGGCCCTGAGTTATCGCCTACGCCAGTTAGATAGCGTCTACCAAACCCTCGGTCTTTAAAGCTAACCTTAGGGACTTCCAAGCGAGGTACTCGACCACTCGGTGGGTCTACAATATAGGAGGTGCGAAACTCGCCTTTAACCAATGCTAAGGAAGAACCAGGATCTGTCCAGAACGAGTTATAGCCCCGTAGTCCGAAATCTATACTTCCAGCAGGAGGCGCCCCAGTTTCAGAATTGGATGGCGCATTGTCGTCAAAATCACCAGGTGCAATGCCCGCTATAGCGGTACCAGCAGCAATTTTTTCGGCCTCCGCGGGAGAGACAACTAGAGAGTCGACGCCCTGTGGTCGATTAAGGCTGGTCAACGATGCATTGGTCCAAATGCCAGTCAGTTGCGGCTGGGCCAGTGATGACGCCGATAAAAATGTTGCTGAGAAGCCTATAACTGCCATCAGCGCTTTTCGATTAACTTTAAGCATGTGTTTCTCCTTAATCTACGTGTCTGCAGAGCTCTGAGTTTCTAGCGCCTTACTAAGCTTATTTCAGTGAACTCTTTCTAGTAGGCCTATTCTAGGCCTTCGGTGACTTTTTGCCTCCTATTTGCGATAGCTTGTTTGTTTTAGCTGTCGTTCATAGGCTATGGCGCTTAATTCTTCGGTAGAAGTCAGCAAATCAGCTTTTACACTTTGTATCTCTATTAAGCGTTGCTTAAGCTGGCTTTGGGATTCGAGTTCACCGTCATGATTGATATGCTGAATGTCTGGTTCAAAGTTTTCATAGAAATAGTGACTCACCAGTAAGCTTCAATGATATTCGGCCGGATGTTTCTCGGCGCATAGAGGTGCGATATCGAACCCCTTCCTGAGCCCGCTTTGTAAGCGTTTGATGCCTGCTTTAAACAGCGGTGATTTTTTTAGCCGGGCGAGTTGTACTTGGCCACTACGATCATAATGGTCTCGGTCTTTCGAGCGCGGGCCCAGTTCTTTGCCCAGAAATAC
>JBLHTH010000169.1:0-6646 GCA_047627195.1 Pseudohongiellaceae bacterium
GCCCTGCAACGCCGCGGCCTGATGCGTGGCACCGGCGAACAGTTCCAGTACATCCTGCGCGACGAAGCCATGCACTTCTCCTTTGGCCTGAAAGTGGTTAACCAGATCCTGGAAGAAGAAAACATCAGCTTCGACCCCAAAGCCGTGCGCGAGATGTGGGACGAATCCGAAGCCGCCGAAAGGGCCTACGCCAACTACATTCTGCGCGACCCCATCTTGGGCTACTCCGCGGAATACCACATCGAACAGTTCCGCTTCGTAGCCAACCGCCGTGCCCGCACCGTAAACCTGCCCGAGCCCTTCCCGGGCGCCAAAAACGTATCACCCTGGCTGGAAGAACAAGCCACCATGCGCAAAGAAAAGAACTTCTTTGAAACGCGAGTGATTGAATACCAGACCGGTGCCCAGTTGGAGTGGTAAGGCGGACCAAGAAGGCGCACTAAGAGAATAGAACAAGGAACAAGGGGACAGATTTCAAATCTGTCCCCTATCAATTGAATAGCCAAAACCGCGAAGACCCAAAGGGCGATTGACCACTCAACCCAACGGGCTACGAACGCCTGCAAAACCCTGCAAAACTCTGCCCAAGAACATGCGTGTAGATCTGGGTGGTACGTAAATCAGCATGGTCAAGCAAATCCTGAACCGTGCGAATGTTGTTATCGCGCTTTAGCAGCTCGGTGGCAAAGGAGTGCCGGAAGGTGTGACAGCCTGCGGATTTGCCAATGCCGGTTGTTGAAACGGTCACCTTTACCGCTTTCTGAACAGCACCGATTTGCCTTTGCAGCTCCGAAATCAGCGTGCCCGGCATAAGGGTTGTTCTGTCTTTTGCGCCTTTGCCGTCCCGAACAATGATGACCTGGTTACTGAAATCAATATCCTTTACCCGCAAACGGCATGCTTCGGTTACTCGCAAGCCGGAACCGTACATCAGCGATGCTAAAAGACGATAGGGCCCTTTAAGCTTTTCGATAATCGCCATAGCTTCGTCATGGGAGAGCACGACGGGCAGGCGCTTTGGCTTTTTGGAGTGAATAACAGAACCGATTTCTCCGAGAGGTATATCCAGCACCTTGGCGTAAAGAAACACCACAGCGTTTAAAGCCTGTGCTTGGGTGGCGGCTGCTACGTTACGTGCAACCGCTAGCCAGGTCAGAAACTCATTCACCTCTTTGGGACCCATATCTCTGGGATGTTTCATCTGGTGAAAACGGATGAAAAATCGAATCCAGTACCAATAGGATTTTTCCGTACGAATACTGTAACGATTAACCCGAATGACCGCGCGAACCTGATCAAGAAGGCGCGGTTGAGATTGTATGCCGTCCATGTTGGCGTACCTCTTTTTGTTGCTGTATATATGTACAGTATTATTGTGTGTGTGAAATCAAGAAGTCAAGTGATTACGTGGTGGATTAGCCACAACTAAGCTAACCTGTTGTTAAAGTAGGGACTTGATACCGTGAACTATGATGAAGAAGTGGCACTATCGGGAACGCACTTTTTCACAGTATCGAGGAAAGCGGTCTAGTTTCTGTTATGCGAATTCAGGTAAGCAAACTGATGTATTTTAATTGAGTTTTTTATTAGTTCAGATAATGTCTAATTTTAATACAGTTAAGAACTGCAATTTAGAAATTTATGTTTCCACTTAGAGTTTGACTTAATGAAAAAAATAGAATCAGTTTTCGAACGCTTTTTATGGAACTCTCGATTATTGGTGCTTATTCCAGTTATTTCAAGCCTACTTGGTTCTTTAATTCTATTCATAGTTGGCACAATGGATATCATAAAGGTAACTTTAACAAGTATTAATTACTACCTTGGCCACGAAACTCAAGATATTCACGATTTTATTGTCACTGACATTGTCCTAGCTATAGATATTTATCTTGTTGCCGTTGTTTTACTTATCTTTGGTACAGGTATATATAGGCTATTTATCTCTCCGATTGAAGAATCTGAAGAGAGTGATATTAAACATCCATTTAACATACAGTCTTTTGATGAGCTTAAAGATAAAATTGTTCGAGTAGTCATTCTGGCGGTAATAATTGAGTTTTTCAGAGCTGTTGTAGACATTAAATTTTCAACCCCATTAGATGCAATTTACTTGGCATTATCTGTTTTCTCGCTTGCAGCATCTCTGTATCTTATGAATATAAGTAATAAAAATGTTTCTAAGTAAATAGTGTAGGTACTCACTAAAGTGTATCAATCGCATAAAAAAGCGTTAAACACGGACTCCGTAATGCCGTCATCATTTTTGCAAAGAAACGCAAAAATTCAGCCATCATTACTACGCCGGTTAACGCGGCGTTAGGCAATCGTAATTTCACACAAATGTAGAGTAAAAAAGAATGTTTGAATGGATCGCAAGTCCAGAGGCGTGGGTAGCATTAGCAACCCTAATGGCATTGGAGATTGTTCTTGGAATAGACAACATTATATTTATATCAATACTCGTTGGTAGATTGCCAGAAAAACAACGGGCTAAAGCTCGAAAGATTGGTCTATCTTTAGCGATGGGCACTCGGTTACTGTTGCTTTTCAGCTTGGCTTGGGTTATGGGGCTGGTGGAGCCTTTGTTTATTGCCTTCGGAAATGAAATATCTGGAAGAGACATCATACTAGTTATAGGCGGGCTTTTTCTTCTCGCAAAATCCACACACGAAATACACGGTAGTTTTGAAATACAAGAAGCATCTAAGGCGCAGCTTGTAGCCTCTGGATTTATCTCAATCCTCATTCAGATTGCTATCCTTGACGTTGTTTTTTCACTTGATTCGGTAATAACTGCTGTAGGGTTAGTTGATCATCTAAGCATAATGGTTATAGCAATTGTTGCATCGGTTGGCGTTATGCTTGTAGCCGCCAAACCAATAGGTGATTTTGTAGATGCGAATCCTACAATAAAAATGTTGGCGCTGTCTTTCTTGATGCTGATAGGGTTCACTCTTATTGCGGAGGGGTTCGATGTTCATATACCAAAAGCTTACGTTTATTTTGCTATGGCTTTTTCCTTCGTCGTAGAGATGCTCAACATAAAAATAAGAAATCGCAGGGCAAAAGTTGTTGAGACAATACAGCTGGCAAAAAAGATCACTGAAGATGAAAATGCCTAACAAATAGCTGCACGCGGACCCATATTGCTACGCTCGTTTTGTGTAGTCGCTGCGCTCCATTTTACACAAAACGCTCTCCGCAATATGGGCCGGTGAGCTAGGCGTTATCACACAAGGAGGTGCATTTATGAAGAACACGGGTAGCTGTCTCTGCGGAGGCATTCAATACGAAATCAACGGTCCGCTGACCGATGTCCTGAACTGTCATTGCTCAATGTGCCGGAAGCTACATGCCTCAGCGTTCAGAACCCGCGCTAAGGTGCAGTCCTCTCACTGGCATACCATCAAAGGTCAGGAGTTGATGAAGTTCTACGAATCTTCTCTGGGTGAGCACAAGGGCTTTTGCTCAAACTGCGGTTCTAGCCTCTACACAAAATTCGACGCAAATCCCGAGATCTATGGCTTTCCACTCGGAACACTCGATACCGACCCGGGAGTAAAAGCAGGGCACCACGTATTCGTGGGCAGCAAGGCTCCCTGGTTCGAGATTACGGACGATCTGCCTCAGAATGTAGAGTATGACTAAGACAGTGATAACAAGCCGCGTCACTCGGACGGCCTTGTCGGGCCGCCGGTGCGTTCAGCGTTAGGCTTATTACGAAAAATTCGGACATTAAATTCTATGAATGATCCAAAATATTTTGCTAAAGGCAGATGCACATGCGGCGAGATACACTACACGGTAAACTGTAAACCAATGTTTGTGCATTGTTGCCATTGCTCATGGTGTCAACGAGAAACTGGATCGGCTTTTGCGTTAAATGCTTTGATTGAAAGTGAACGTTTAAGCATCACAAAGGGTGTTGTCGAAAAGATTCAAACGCTGTCAAATAGTGGCGTTGGTCAAGTAATTGTGCGTTGCCCTGAGTGCCAAGTTGCACTATGGAGTCACTATGGCGCGGCAAAAGAAAAAGTGGCATTCGTAAGAGTGGGCACATTAGATAATCCGAATGTATGCCCACCCGATATTCATATATATACTTCAAGCAAACAATCTTGGGTCGAGCTGAGCGATACTGCTGCAAAAGCTGAAGATTTTTATCGCAGAAGTGAGCTTTGGCCAGAGGAGTGTGTAAGGAGATATAAAAGTGCAATTGAGGCCTAACAAACGCATGCAACGGACAAATTTTAGCTGTCACCTTTTTCGCGCTGCGCTGCAAAAAAGTCGCCAGCCAAAATTTGCTCGTTGATGCGGGCGTTAGGGCAACATCGAGGATCCAGTAGTTATGCATGAATATATTTTTCTTTTACCAATATTCCTTTTCTTATTATTAGGTGTAATGAGTCCTGGGCCTAGCTTCATATTAGTGGCTCAAACTGCAATGGCTAAATCTCGTGCAGACGCTTTAGCGGTCTCCGTCGGGATGGGAATTGGAGCAACAATCTTCGCAGTTATCGCCTCATTGGGACTATTCGTCTTACTCGATACAGTCCCCTGGGTTTATATTGGGTTAAAAGTGATAGGAGGAAGCTACTTGTGTTTCTTAGCTTTTAAAATGTGGACTAGCTCAAACGAGCCTCTGATGGCAGAACATACTGAGAATAAAATAAATACCGGCATATTAAAGATGTTTTTCTCTGGTTTGTTTACTCAATTGAGTAATCCTAAAACGGCGATTGTTTTTGGTAGTGTATTCGCCGCTTTTTTACCTAAAAATGTACCAGAATATGCATATATTCTTATTACAGCATTGGCTTTTCTTATTGATACACTTTGGTATGTATTAGTTGCAACATTGCTATCTACTTCAAAAGCACAAAAGGCTTACGTCAAATTTAAAAAGCATATTTGTAGAGTAGCAGGTGCGTTTATGGGCTTATTGGGGGTTAAGTTGATATCTAGCCAACAACTGCCCTAACAAGTTAAATCATCGGAAAAGCACTCACTGGCTGCGCCAAAGCGTTCGCGTTTTCCGCTGTTTAATGCGTTATCACACAAGGAGGTGCATTTATGAAGAACACGGGTAGCTGTCTCTGCGGAGGCATTAAATACGAAATCAACGGTCCGCTGACCGATGTCCTGAACTGTCATTGCTCAATGTGCAGGAAGCTACATGCCTCAGCGTTCAGAACCCGAGCTAAGGTGCAGTCCTCTCACTGGCATACCATCAAAGGTCAGGAGTTGATGAAGTTCTATGAATCCTCTCTGGGTGAGCACAAGGGCTTTTGCTCAAACTGCGGTTCTAGCCTCTACACAAAATTCGACGCAAATCCCGAGATCTATGGCTTTCCACTCGGAACACTCGATACCGACCCGGGAGTAAAAGCAGGGCGCCACGTATTCGTGGGCAGCAAGGCTCCCTGGTTCGAGATTACGGACGATCTGCCTCAGAATGTAGAGTATGACTAAGACAGTGATAACAAGCCGCGTCACTCGGACGGCCTTGTCGGGCCGCCGGTGCGCTCAGCGTTATGTAGAAAAGGAGTTCGAGCAATGAGCAGTTGGAAACTTTCAAAGTCTTATGACTATGACGGGCGGCAAGTTCGTTATGGCTGGATGGGCGAGGGCCCGCCAATGGTTCTGGTTCATGGGACTCCCTGGTCATCATTCAATCTGCGACATTTGATACAGAAGCTATCCGAGGAGTACACGGTCTACTTTTTTGACTTGCTGGGCTATGGCCAATCTTGTACGGCGGAAGGCGACGTGTCGCTGGGTGTGCAGAATAAGGTTTTGGATAGCTTGCTTACCCATTGGGAGCTAGATGAGCCAATTATTGTCGGTCATGACTTTGGTGGCGCTACCGCGCTCAGAGCTCATCTTCTTAATGAACGGTCTTTTAAGAAGATTATTCTGATTGATCCGGTCGCAGTCTCGCCTTGGGGCTCGCCATTTTTCCGCCATGTAAACAGGTATGAAGCCGCTTTTTCAGGGCTCCCAGACTATATTCACGAAGCTGTGGTCCGGTCCTACGTGCAAACGGCTGCTTTCAAGCCACTTACTGAGGCAACACTAGAGGGAATCGTTTCGCCGTGGACTGGCGAGCAAGGCAAGACAGCTTTCTACCGTCAGATGGCTCAAGCAGACTCTAAATATACCGACGAGGTCCAGTCGCTTTATCCTACGATTACTACACCTACCTTGATTCTTTGGGGACGGGAGGATAGCTGGATACCGCTGGAGCGCGGGGAAGAGCTCCACGGCTTGATACCGGGATCAGTTTTTCGCGTGATTGATGATGCAGGCCACCTCGTCATCGAAGAGAAGCCTGATGAGGTGGTACAGGAAATTTTGAAGTTTTGTTCAGACCTTGAAACTACATAACCAGTGGCAGCACGGCGACCGCTTTTCCGCCGCGTTGCGGCTCCAAACCGGCACGTGTGCCAAGCGTTATACACCATTCGGTAGCGAGGGAGTGTGGACTATCTAATACCAACAATAAGCATCCTTGGATTTTTGCTCTATGGCTAACAATGAGCTTTGTGATATCAAAATAATCAGGGTGGTGAGCGCTTGCAGAAGATTACCAAGCCAAGCATGTTTTCTTTGGTAAAAAACTAAACATGAAGTCAGGGAGACT
>JBLHTH010000170.1:0-6436 GCA_047627195.1 Pseudohongiellaceae bacterium
TCCGGCTTAATTTACAGTACTCATACTAACAATGCTTATTGGGTCAAGTTTGTTAGAGGCGCTAGATTCCAACAATTAAAGTCTGCATTAAACAAAAGGCTACAAGCTGTCTATGCAGACCGCGATGAATTCAATTTTTTTGAATAGGCGATTTGTCACAATGTTCAAACCATAGAGATCCATCAAACACTGAGCAAAGATTTTGGGAAGAGCCTGAAACCGTTTGCATAAAAGCAGTCCAATCAAATATTGACGTCATCGTTATTATGCCAATCCTGTTTATGACACTAGTGTCCTAAACAATTTGCTTGAGAATTATTTAGCAGCCGCAGAAATTAAAAAGGAAGGCATAGCGGGCGCAAGCACTATCTATTAAATGCCAGACTTTTTGAAAATATCAAAAAATGTTGCTAGAAACTAGACAACATTACTTGGTACGACGGCTACGAGAACTTAGTTAATCATACATGTGCCATTGCAGGAGAAGAAGGCAACCTCTTTACTTTGACAGTAAGCATTTGACCTTAACTGGTGTGGGCGATCTTAAGGATATTTTTTGGAGATTAGCAAGAGGTAGTGCAGCGCGCTGCAACAAGCCAATACAATTTTGGTTAAGCGGTTTATTTGTCTGGTGACTACACGCCTTATTCAATTCGCTGCTTTAAAAACTCAATCACTTCCATTAGCTTCTGCTTAGTTACCCCGCGATCATCATTCACTAAATCTGCAGTCAGCACAGAGTGCGGATGCTTTAGCGGCCCGTTTGGATTGCGATGCTCATCATCAATAACATGAGCATGAATTCTGTTGTCTCCAACTACCTGTCGTATTGTCTCAAAACGGGCGGCTTTGCAAAGTCTATCACCAGCAAACCGCAGTGCCATCACATCAACATCCCTAGCGCCAAGCGCGCTGCGCTGAACTTCAGTCATTTGCAGGCCACCATCTCTATTGGTGAATGGTGTTGTCACAGGAAGTCCAGATTGGGATGCAACTGGCGCGGCTACCCAAGGATCAAGAGCAAGGGTTAAGGCAAAGTTCCCTGTCATGCACATGCCAATGACACCCACACCAGGACCTTGGATTTTATCGTGCAGGTCTTTCGATAAAGATCGAAGCCACTGTGTAATCGGTCCGGGATCATCGTTTGAAAAAAGGTGGATTTCTCGGCTGATGCAAGCCTTGATCAAAAGCTTGGCCATAATAGGTTTAGTAGGAGTTGAGCTGTTGCCGAATAGATCAGGCGCCCATACCGTAAAATGCTCAGCAAGCCAATTAGCAAGCCGCCAGAATTCTTTAGTCATGCCTGGCAACTCGTGCATAAGCACAACACCCGGGCCTGAGCCTGCGGTAAAGACAGTGTGGGTTATGCCGCCGCGTGAGTATTCAAAATGCTCACCGAATGGCGTGATATTCGAGCTACCGAGACTTGTCATTGGTTTTCGCTGTATGTATTTTTATTTTAAATGAACAATGGAGTCTTTAGGGAGGCAAAGTCAACACCTGCTCATGGGAATTAGTTAGATCAAGTTAAACCAGCTCATTTGATCTGAATTGACTCAAAGCTTAAGCTTTGAGTCTAATTTTTCAAGATACTCTGTTACATCAAATCCATAAGTGGAAAATCGTGCCTCTACATTCCTTAGCCTTTCCAAGCTCCAATAGTCATCTCCAGGCAAAGGAAAATCCAAAACGCTGCGTTGCACTGGTGTACTACGACCGATTATGGATTCAACTTTGCCGTAGTAGCTTCCTCGCGCAAAGCCTTCGTTCCAATTACTAATGCCGCGTGCATCAGCACGCTTCCATGCAAGGTTGTGAACTCTGCGTAGCTTGCCTGCCACAAGTGGCCGACCTCGGTGCCACAGGTCGTGACGGTAAAACAAAATAGTACCCGGTTTAAACTGAACCACTTCTTCTCGCTCGTAGAGCTGTTGTCTAAGCTCATATGCAGCGGGGTCGTTTTCTTTGAACCAGCTTTCCACAGTGGCTCGGTCATTGAAAAAAGGATTACCTGCTTGCCCTGGCATATTTACAAATGGCGATTGGTACACTGGATCATCTACTCCACGACGTTTAACATAACCTGTACCGCCGCCGGTCTCATCAACGTCGTCGTAATAAATAATAGCCGCAACCACATCCGGCGCATTCCACTGAGGATGCAACACTGTGTTGTTGCCGTAGTCCATGTGCATCCGCTGATCAGTGTTTGCCTGCGCTTCATGATGATCGTCAGCCACTCCAACTTTAGGCCATAGATCTGCTTGAATCAGCCGCACGTCTTTGGTATCGAGTAATTGTTGAGCAGCTAAGATTAGCGGTTCACTAAGGACTAAATCGTCGAGAGGGTTTATGAAAGTTGGAAATTCCAATTTTCTGTCCGGAGAACCAAAATCCAGATGACGGCTGTCTATCTGATCTATCGTCAAATTGGCTTTTAGCCAAATCAGCGCCGGCTCAACGACTTGCGTAGGCAGCTGGCAGATAACAGCCCCCTCTTCTTTCCATGTTTGAATTTGCGAGTTTGAAAGCATGATTGAGTTGGCCATCAGATTATGCGGTTTAGACTGTCCAGCATTGCGCGCTCGACCAAATTATAAGGAACTAACCAGGTCTTGGAGCTTAACATCATTTTCTTGCCTATTTTATCCGCGCTAGCGATTTTCAAAATGCGTAAGACTTAGAATCTCCTTTTAAAGCGTTTGCAGAACCAATGGAAAAGATACTGATCACGGGACTTGCATCTACTCTTTGGCAAGGCCTTTGGACCCCTTTTATATCAGCACATGCAATTAAACAGATAACGACACCACGCCCTACTAGATACTGCTTTCTTTAAGAAAGCATTCACCTAGAGTTACCGCTAAGCTAATGAGATACTGAATTATCATTACTACAATCATGCACACCGCGTGCATTACATTATGTGGCTATAAGGAGATCACTACATGGCTAAGACACAAACCAGCAAGAAGAAAGTGACAGTTAAGGAGTCAAAGGAAGGCAAGCCGTACCTGGCATTTGAATTATTTAAAGGCAGGGAAATACCCGATATAGAAAGATCTAACGTTGGATTTTTTTTGAAAGACGGAACAGACATCAAAGAGGCAAAGCAGCTCGCGCAAGCAATGAACGATAAAATTGAATATTTTTACATTACCAAGTTTTAACAAGGTAGCTTGATAACAGCCGGTACATATTATCGGCTAAACGGCACTAGCAAACTAATTTTAAGCTCTATGATGTGAATCAAAAGACGGGGAGTAACAGGTTCGAATGCAGCCACACGCGCATATGTAACTTACTTAATTGGCCCTATTTGATGCGCGCCGTACCAGCCTATAAACTACTTTCTACTTCCAAAGGAAAACTCATCATGATCCGTTATTTCACCCTTGCCATAGCTGCCTTGCTGACTTCTGCAGCGCCCTCTCTTTCGGCTCAGGATATTCAGAGAAGCTATGATGTTGTAATCGCCAACGGCCGTGCGATGGATCCGGAGAGCGGATTGGATGCCATCCGCCACGTTGGCATAGACGGCGGCAAGATCGTTGCCATATCCGAAACACCTTTGGCGGGCGATTTAGATATTGATGCCACCGGCCTTGTCATTGCCCCTGGCTTTATCGATATTCACAACCATAGCCCAACGCCTTTAGGGTTCGCCTATCAGGCGCAGGACGGTGTAACCACATCATTAGATCTAGAAGTAGGCAGCTTCCCTATCAATGCCTATGGATCGCTAATTCATGATCGGGCAATTTTGAACTACGGCGCGTCAGCTGGATATTTGCAAGCTCGCATGGCGGCCATGTCTGATTATCGCCAGACACATCTAGTGGAAAGTCCAAGAAAAGTTAGTGACGAAGGTAAAAGCGCCCGCCGAACTATGACGGCTCAAGCCAGCCCAGAAGAGCTAATTCAAATCGAAACTAATTTGACGCTGGCATTGAATAACGGAGCAATTGGCATCGGGGTACCTTTGGACTATATGAGCATCGCGGTGAGTGGGGAGGAACTGAACATACCCTTTGCCCTTGCCGCAGATTTTCGTGCCCCCTTGTTCGTTCACATTCGCAGGGGTGTCGCAGGTGATCCAACAGGGCTGGATGAGGTTTTACGTCTAGCCAAAAAATTTGGCACTTCGGTGCTGATTTGCCATCTGTCACATAGTGGGATGCAAAACACTGAACTGTTTCTGCAAAAAATTCGTGCGGCAAAGGCAGATGGTGTGGATGTGTCCACTGAAGTACTGCCATATAACGCAGGTTCTACGTCCATCGGCGCTGCTGTATTTGGACGCGACTGGCGAACAATATTCAACATCGATTATAGCGATGTGCAGCGAGCCTCTACCGGAGAATATTTCACCAAGGAAAGCTTTGAACGCACACGTCGCGAAGAGCCAGGTGCCGACATCATTCATCATTACGTCAAAGAAGAATGGACTCGATTCTTAGTAGAAGCACCCGATGTAATAGTCTCCAGTGATGGGCTCGTCGTCAGCACGGTCGACAAGAATATTCCGCCGCAAGGCGTTGGCAGTTTCTCCAAGCTTATTGGGAAGTATGTCCGCGATGAAAAAGCGCTCGATTTAATGACAGCGCTATCGAAAATCACACTACTGCCGGCACAGCTACTTGAGAAATCCGCCCCAACCTTCCGTCTTAAAGGGCGTTTGCAGATTGGCATGGATGCAGATATTACGGTTTTTGATCTCACAACGATTGCGGCAAAGACTACCTACGAGAACCCACACAATGCATCAGTGGGCGTTCAGACGTTACTAGTCGGAGGACAGATCGTGATTGAGAATGGAAAGATACGCAGCGATGCTTTTCCGGGGCAACATTTGCTGGCTACACCGCGCAGGAAATAGAAATTGCAATCAAGGGCAAGCAGAACAACTTGCTTATAAATAGGGTCGTTCTTAAATATGGTGCCCGGAGCCGGAATCGAACTGGGGAATCAAAGGGGTCGGAGAATCAAAGAATCAAAGGGGTCGGAGTACTTTGATCCAGAAACTCATGCGCGATACGCTAAATCAAACTACTCCAGCCCCTTTGATTCTATGCGGACCTCATATTCTTCTTATCATTGAGTAGTGATATAAGTACCAAGTACGGCGATCAGGATCAACATCGTTGCGATCTGCTTTGATGGTACTGGTCTTACTATTTCTTCTTGAATCTCCATGGCAATAAGCCTAACTGAGGCTAATTGCCATTTATATGGTGTGAGTAAACCATATGTATTAATGGTAGTGAGAGTGGCCCGCGATTTCTGAAGGCTACTCCACGTCTGTTCCCTCGGAGTTACTAGCTTTGGGCCTAGTTGTGATGCCAACTACCAAAAAAACAATGCCAATCGGAATAAGCTCAGTCCTGCCGTTGCCAAGAATACTAGGGAGCATAAATAAGAAGCCCGCGAGAACCCAAAGATGTGTAGTGTATTTTTTCAAACTAGGCTTAGCTCCCAAATAGGATCAGATTTCACAGCATCTTCAAGATTCCAAAAGACACATAACATTTGTATATGAGGCGCACCCGTATTGCAAAAATAACTGGGCGCACTCACTTTCCCGTAATGGTGCAAAGCGAGCCCGAGACCTTCGGGAAGGCAGAAGACACGAACTTGATTTCCACTAAAAGCTCTGAAATCCCAAAGCCATTCCTTCTGCTTCGAGGCAAAGGGGGAAACTCTTCCTGATATTTTATGGCGCAGACCTCATGGCGGCTATGGGTCGATAGCTGCCATTCTGCCTCAAACGCCCTACCCCCCTGTATAGCGCTCGCTTTGGCATCGAAAGCGGGCATTCGGCGACTTTATCAATGAGGCAATTGAGGGCCTCTTTACTAGGCGAAGGTTTATGTGGGTGTCCAGTATTTTTGCATCCAGTATTTTGCACCATCAGGCCAACTCCCTAACTAAATTCGTTACTAATTATGGCGATCCATGAAAATACGGGGGTTGTTCTATAATTTGAAAATCAAACTACTCCGACCCCTTTGATCGATTTCGTGGGTGTCCAATTCGTTCTTGTCAGTGTGTTGATACTTCGGTTGGGGCCGTCCAAAAACAGAGCTTCGCATTGCTCAGGTTTTGTTTTCAAGACTTTTTATTCAGGACCCTTTTTCAAGACTTTGATTTCAGGACTTTGCTCTCAAGACCTTTTTTAAGCGTCTGTTTTCAAGACTCTGATTCCCAGACATCAAGTCTGCGTGTAGTATCTTAGCCTCCTGCGGTAAGTATATTTTATGCAAGCAAAATCAATTTCTTCCTGGCTACCTAACTGGCGAGCACTCGCTGCTCTATTGTCCTTTATTTTCGCGATGGTCGGCTTTCAAATGGGTGTCGCAGTCACCGAGAGGCCAGGGTTGCCCGAGGCAAGTCTAATAACCCATATTTACTACAGCCTCAGCCTGTTTGTGAT
>JBLHTH010000171.1:0-6421 GCA_047627195.1 Pseudohongiellaceae bacterium
AGGCAATCGGGTCTGGAGATTCGAAGCGGCCTTCATTCCAGATCAGCGTGTGAATCTTATTAGTCCAACGCCAGCTACTGGCCAAAGGAAGCGATTGTTAGCGGGTGTCGGCCTGGATTGGGACCTACCCGACAGCGTGTTCCTTAACCTCCAGCTAGGCGTTGACAGCATTAGCGGTAAGGGAGCTGTGCGCCAAGATACTGATGTGATCACAACACTGCGACTGCAGAAATCCTTCGCTAACGACAGGCTGCGTGCCTCTACTGAAATCCTCAGCAATCTGGCTGATGGCGATGGTACGTTTCGGCCTGGTGTTGCCTGGCAGGTAAATGACGCACTACGTCTGGAGACTGGTTTGGACCTGATCTGGGGTGAGGTCGATGGCCTGATTGGTCAGTTCAATGGCGATGATAGAGTTTGGCTGCGTGCTACTTGGGCGATATGACATCTCTCATCTATAAATGGGGTCAGAGTAAAAATACAGTAGTTTTGAGAGGGGCAGATGAAGTGTGACTCTGTGTGGACAAATTCTCCACTAAAGACTATTCCCTCTGAAAACCAGTACGTACGCCATTGCCGGGATTGTTGCTGCAATGAGGTGATGGCAGAATGCCATTGAGTGGCTCTTGGTGGTCAATAAATTTGGACTGACGCAGGCTGTCGTAGACACTGCGTCCGAGTCCACCGAACTACCGTCAGAAGTTGTTTCAGCAGCGCCCTTGACAGATATCTATTTAGATTTGATGAGTTAATATTGGCAACTCAGCTGCTGCTGTGGGTTTGCAGGGTTGGTATTTTTAAGCCAATATATTCATACTCTGACGCTACTTTAAATAAGCCCGTTTATTCTCACCTAAATTATTGATCAAGAAAAGGGTCGTTACAGGCGGCGTATTGACCACTATGAGCAAGAAAGAATCGATATCACACTATTCTCCAGTTGAAGAAATGCTCAACGTGACGTCACATGCCATCGGTTTTGTGCTGAGTATTATTGCGTCTATGGCGCTGATCGAGCGTGCCATTTTATTGGGCAATGCTCTCTCTCTCATTAGCTTCAGTATTTTTGGTTTTAGTCTGCTGTTTCTTTACGGTTCTTCAACCGTTTACCACAGCGCTAAAAATGATGCGCGCCGTGCAAGACTTCGCATTGTCGATCACGCCAGCATTTATGTATTAATTGCAGGAACGTATACGCCGTTCACTTTGATTACGTTGCAAGGCACAACCGGCTGGGTGATATTTGGGGTGAGTTGGATGATGGCGCTAACAGGGATTGTTCTCAAATTCTTCTTTACGGGAAAATTTCGTCTACTATCAACACTCATGTATGTATTCATGGGTTGGTTGATTGTATTTGCTATTGGGCCTCTAGTCGAAAAACTATCATCGCAAGGATTGAGCTGGCTAGTTGCGGGTGGACTCGCTTATACCCTAGGCGCGGTAATTTACAGCATTAAGAAAATCCCCCTAAATCATGCGATCTTTCATCTGTTTGTGTTGACAGGTAGCAGCTGCCATTTTGTAGCAGTTTATCTTTATGTGATTTGAATAACGCCGAGTCAGTGTATCTTTGTTGCTCGTCTTCTTGCGAATAAATTGTCTATCTCCCCAGCGACCATCGTTATTCCTATCTATATCTTTATCTCAATCTCTTAGCCGCCATGCAAGACAGGCATCACTACGGTGCAATTCACAGTGTTGATATGTGCGCATACAAAGAGAGGATTTGATTTGTAAAAAAGGAGATCACAGTACGTGAGTGAAAATCTAGAGAATTCAAAAATCTATAGTTATACATACTCTAGGTGTTGGTGTTGGTGTTAATGAAGAGAACCGACAGAGCTTGCTCATGACGTTTTAGTTTAAGCTTTTAATGACGTAATTAAGACCATCGTAAGAAACTATTCAGAACATGTGAGGCTGGAAATTAACGGTAGATTTCTTCTGCTCATAACTGATTAGAGCTGCTTTGAGTTATCTAAAACTTGCTGCAAACGTATCTGCGGCTCGCCTTTTACAATGTGACAGTCTAGTTCATATTGTTTAAGTTTTTGAACATATAAATCGAATAGTTCATCGCGGTTGTCCGGATTCTCTCGAAGCGGATCAGCTTGCCAAGGGATTTGATGATCACACAAATAATATACCCGGCTTGAATTTTGCTGCCTTAGGCTGCTTTCAAAAGCAGTATAAATCCAAGGGTCGCAGTGCCCGTACTTAACTTCGCTCCAGATCATAACCACCAGTAAATCTGTGTCGCAAATTATTCTTCTGGGACAGTGAGGAAGAAGAGCTTGTTCCTGTTTATATTGCCGCTTGGCAATTTCCAATAAGTCACACTGCTGGTAAGAATTTTTTCCTTTGAGATAATCTCTGGAAGCTTCTGGCACGAGAGGTATTTTCCAGTAGTTGGAAAGCTGGTTTGCTAGAGTAGTCTTCCCAGAAGATTCAGGGCCGGTGATAACTAGTATTTCAGTGTTCATTACAATAACTCTTGTTCCGAGCTGAATAGCCCCTGAAGCCCATTTCTGAAAAGATGATATGCCACAAAAATACGTTCTTTATAAAGCTAGCAGCCAGCAGCAGATAAGTCGATTAGCAATCACATTTTTCAGGCTTTCTATTTTCTTTGTATTAATAATTGCTATGACCAAGACGGCGCTCATCCTTTCTTGGCTAGCGCGGCCATCTCAGTCATGACACACAGGCAGCTCTTGGTTCTATTAGATCTTATGTTGGCTACGGTCGGGATGACAAAAGCTTTAAAATTACTGGCAGAGAAATTATTGAAAATGGTCGCGCAGGGGACAGGTCGAGTTTCTCCCTTTCTCTGAATCGCTTTATCCCATTTCCTCTCTTTAAACTTCATTGCACGGCAAGACCTTGGGGCTATTCAGACAATGGCTCAGTGAATAGTTTGCCCCCTATATAGCTAAGGGTTGTAGATGATTCCAGAAAGAGCTGTGTTGAGTTTGACCAGCAGTTGTCTACTTTATAAAAATTCTTCCTAACTATTGCTTCAGCTAATGATACACTGCGCTTAGTTCCTTAGGGGTGGTCAATTGATCTGAGAGTCTGGTGAGAGCCGGTAAACCCTAGAACCTGATCCGGTTAATACCGGCGTAGGAAAAGGATGCATACCACATCTCATCACACGTCCAATTTATGCCGGGTCTCTTAAATTATTTTTTGGAGAGACTCATGTCTAAAGCTCGTCGCACACCCAATATCACTTTACTGTTACCCGCCTGCTTACTTTTCACGCAGGGTCTTGCTGCTGCCGCAGAAAATACTATCGAAGAAATCCTAGTCACCGCTGATTTTAGATCTAGAAGCGAGTTGGACATGGCGACCAGCGTCACCGTAATGACGCAAGCGGATATAAGATCCCGGTCGGCTCAACATTTTGAGGAGCTCGCAAACGCTATTCCCAATGTTAACTACTCTTCTGGTTCTAATCGCGCACGTTTTTTCCAAATCCGAGGCATCGGTGAGCGTAGTCAATTTGTCGCGCCAATCAATCCTTCGGTTGGCTTTCTGGTAGATAATGTAGACTTCAGCGGGGCAGCTACCATCGCCAGCATGTTGGATGTTGAGCAGGTTGAAGTTCTACGGGGGCCTCAGGGAACGAGATACGGCGCCAATGCACTGGCTGGCCTGATCAATATTAAAACTAACGATCCTGAGGACCAGTTCAACGCGAATCTGAAAGTTGGCGCTGCCGATTACAATACACAAACGATTTCCGCGATGGTCACTGGGCCGTTAACTGAAGCCGTTAGTGCAAGATTGGCCGTAGGCACTAATCGATCCGACGGATTCTATGAGAACTCATTTCTGCAAACCAAAAGGAATAATTCACAGGACGAACAGTCCATTCGAGGAAAACTAAGTGCAGAGATGTCCGATAACTGGCAGCTGAACCTCTCGCTATCTCACGTAAATATCGACAACGGTTACGATGCGTTTACTCTGGATAATTCGCGCACGACGCTATCTGACGAGCCTGGTCGGGACGAGCAAGAATCCCTCGCACTGGCTATCGATAGTAGCTGGCAGTTGGATAAATTTGATTTAAATCTTATCGTGGGCCTTGCCGACTCTGATATGGAATATAGCTACGACGAAGACTGGACCTTTGCAGGAATACACCCAGACGGCTATATGTCACGGGACAGTTATGCCCGCAATCGAAAAACCCAGAGTGTGGAACTGAGATTTTTATCGAATGACAGCAGCCGAATATTTTCCGATTCAACGCAGTGGCTGTTCGGTATTTACACACTCAATAGCGATGAGTCACTGACGCGGAATTACACATATTTGGATTCTGACTTTCGCAGCGATTTCGCTTTTGATACTGCCGCGGTCTTCTTCCAATTGGATACAGAGCTTAGTGAAAAACTAATTCTGGAAACAGGCCTAAGGTTGGAGAGGCGTGACACGACTTACAGTGATTCAGAAATGCTTGGTTTTACGCCTTCGGAAAACCTTTGGGGTGGCCGAGTCGCAGCTAAATATCTTGTGAATTCCGATACCATGGCTTACGCCAGCATTGCTCGAGGCTATAAGGCCGGTGGCTTTAACACCGACGGTACGCTGGATGCGGATTTGCGAGAGTTCGGCGAAGAGTTTCTGATTGAATATGAGTTGGGAGTCAAATCAAGTTTACTTGAAGACAGATTACATCTAAAAGCGGCCATGTTTCATGATGACCGGCACGACCAACAGGTAAAGAGCTCCACCGGCAGAATTCGTGCCAACGGCAGTACCGAGTTCGTCGACTTTATAGGTAACGCTGCTGAAGGCACCAACAACGGAGTAGAATTTGAAGCGGTTTGGTATCCCTCAGAGCGGCTTGGTCTAACAGCTAGTTTTGGGGTGTTGGATGCGACCTTTGATTCTTTTATAAATTCTGAAAATCAGAATCTTGCGGGGCGTGATCAGGCTCATGCGCCAGGTTATATGGCACACTTGGCAGCTGATTATAATCTAGGAGCTTGGTCGCTTTCAGTGTCCCTGGATGCCAAAGACGATTTCTACTTTTCCGACAGTCATAATGTACAAAGTGATCCCTATGAATTACTGAATATGAATCTCAGCTATTCTAGCGAGCACTGGAGCTTAAGTTTTTGGGGGCGTAATCTTACCAATCAAGACTATGCTGTTAGGGGTTTCTTCTTTGGTGAATTCGGTAATGATCCGAGAAAAGGTTATGCCCCTGAACCGTATGTTCAATTTGGTGAGCCCCGAATGATCGGAGTTAACTATGAAATTCAGTTATAAGGCATCGTTATGAAAGCTTCAGTTGATATTAGTCTCTACCCATTGGCAGATGAATATATTCCCGCCATCAAGGAGTTTATTGAAAGAGTGCAGGAGTACCCCGGGATCGCGGTGGTACGTAGTGATCTCTCGACGCAGCTTTATGGTGATTTTGATCAGATAATGGAGCTTTTGACAGTCGAAGTTAAGTTAAGCTGGGAGAAATATGGAAAGGGTGTTTTTGTTATCAAGTTCTTGAAAGACGATCTCCGGGGCCTTTCTAGTGATTGAAATCTTTAACACTTTCTGGGATCAATTCCTGCGCAATTCTTTGCTGGAATTGATCGCCGTCGTGTTTGCAATAGCCTATCTGGTTCTTGCGGTTAGAGAAAATATCCTGTGCTGGTTTGCCGCTGGTATTTCGACCCTTATTTTTCTGGTTATTTTTTGGGATGTTAATCTCTACATGGAGTCTGGCCTGCAAATTTATTATCTTGCTATGGCCGCCTTCGGCTGGCATCAGTGGCGAGGCGCCAGTGATGCATCAGCGAACTTGCAGGTTTCAATGTGGAGTATGCAGCAGCATTTAATCGCTCTGGCGATTATCGCGCTGCTTACCCTTATATCAGGATATCTTCTGTCTGCTGGAACTGATGCGCAGTTACCTTATCTAGATTCGTTTACAACCTGGGCAAGCGTTGTCACTACCGTCATGGTGGTGTGCAAGGTTTTAGAAAATTGGATTTATTGGCTGGTGATCGATACCGTTTCAATCTATCTCTATATGGACCGTGAACTCTATTTCATCTCGATGCTGTTTATTGTGTATATCGTCATCATCTTCTTCGGCTGGTTCTCTTGGTCAAAAAGCTATCAGCAAACTATGAGACCCGCTTGAACCCAAGAAAAGGGTCCAATAAAGAATAAAGGGGTCAGAATAAAGGGGTCGGAGGGATCGAATAAAGGGGTCGGAGGGATTAAATTTAAATCCCTCCGACCCCTTTAATCCTTTAATTCCTTTAATCACCTTTAATTTATCTAAGGCACATTAGCTTGCTGCGCTTCCCGAATAAGCTCGGCGCCATCGGCCTCTAGCAAAAACCCAGAAGAGATAAGCTCACTGACGTTGGCGCTAACCGCGTTCGCGTAGGCG
>JBLHTH010000172.1:0-6386 GCA_047627195.1 Pseudohongiellaceae bacterium
TAGCGATTGGAAACCTACTAGATAATACTTCATCATATTTTAAATTATGTTTGTTTTCCAATAAGTAACTAGCATATTTAACCGCGTAGCGTAAATCTCGGGGGCTTGCCCCCGTGCTGAATAGTGTAAAGTGGGTCTTTTACCAGTTTATGCTTTTTACCGTATGTAACTTCAGAGAAATACGCATCACGTCTATTGTTTGATGTATCACTTTGTTTGGATACCGAAGTATCGTCACACAGTGTTTGTTGAGACCTATCGCGAAGCTATGAAGGCTATTATTCACAAAATTGGGTATGACTACGACTTTGATATTCAGGAGTTAGAAACTCCAGAAGATCATATCCATATGGTTATCAAAGGGGAGCCAAAAACAGCTCCTAGTCATGTAATGCAAGTGATAAAAAGTATTTCAGCGAGAGATTTTTTTAAGTTAGACCCAGAGATAAGAAAGCGATACTTTTTTTGGGTGGTAAGCTTTGGACACAGGGCTATTTCGTCGAAACCATAGATAATGCCAATGAAGAGACGATTAGTAAATACGTTCAAGACCAACTAATCTAGCTGGATAGTAAAGAAATGAGCGCCAAGCAGTTGGGTCTGTTTTAAAACTCGGTCGCTCGCGGCCGAGATTTTTATAATTTAAATTTTATTAAATGTGGCGGAGAATTTTTTGGATCAAGATTTATAGTAATGGGATATGCAATTTATTTTGCCTCAATAAAACTGCGTATCTGCTTAGAATTATTAGCTTCCCATCTAAATATCCATTCAGGAATTTCACCGGCACGCATAGGGCGAGCGATGCCATAACCTTGTGCCAACTCACAACCAAGTTGCAACAGTGCAACGCCATGAGCAATAGTTTCTACTCCTTCAGCAATTACCTTACGCCGGAATGCTTTAGCTAAACCAACGACGCCTTCAACAATCGCTAAATCGTCTTTATCCTCTAACATGTTTCGCACAAAGCTCTGGTCGATTTTAATCAAATACGTTGGTAGGCGTTTTAGATAAGTGAGTGACGAGTACCCCGTACCAAAATCATCTAATGCAAAGCGTACGCCAAGCTCTTGACATGCATTCATGGTCGCAGATACTTGGCTAATGTCATGTAGTGCACTGGTTTCCAATATTTCTAATTCTAAACAGTGCGGGGGTAATTCAGGATGCGCCGCCAACAAACCTGCTAAGCGAGTTGTGAAGTGCTCTTGTTGTAACTGATAAGCGCTAATGTTGACACTGATAGGTAGGTCTACTCCTATGTTTCGCCACTGGTTTATTTGTCTCAAAGCCTCGTCTATTACCCATTCACCTAGTTCCAGACTAACGGCATGGCCTTCTATCGCTAGTAAGAACTCCAAGGGAGGAATTAAACCACGAACCGGATGCTGCCATCGAATTAAAGCCTCTACGCCTATCACCTCGCCAGTGCGCATATTGACCTTGGGCTGATAATGCAGCACAAATTCACGTTTATGCAACGCTGAACTAATATCGTCTATACTTTGGCCCTGAGTCTTGATCGCATTATCTTGTGCGGTATCAAAAAAATGATAGCGGTTTTTACCTGCTTGCTTGGCAACATACATGGCTTGGTCGGCGTGACGCATAAGTAGATCTGCGTCTACATGGTCTTGTGGATAAAAGCTGACACCAATACTCGCCGAAACTTGCATGACGACATCACCCAAGTTAACAGGATCAGCTGCTGCCTTTAACAGTCGTTTTAAAACAGGCTCACTATTTTCAATATTTTCCAAATCAACCATGACAGCAATAAATTCATCACCACCAATACGTGCCAGTGTATCACCTTCTCGTAACGCCTCTTTCATGCGCTGCGCTACTTCAATGAGCAGGTCATCCCCCACATTATGGCCGTGCAGGTCATTGACGGCTTTGAAGCCATCTAAGTCCATAAATGCTACAGCTAATGACTGATTGCGACGTTGACACTGCACCATAGATTGACTTAAACGGTCTGCCAATAATACACGGTTAGGTAGATCTGTCAGTGGGTCATAATGGGCAATACGTTTCAGCATTACTTCGGCTAGTTTACGTTTAGAAATGTCAACCATCGCTACTAGGCAGTCCGTATCGGTTACCCCAGTATTAGCTTCAAGACTCAACCACAAGGTGTGTTTATCAACCTGAACCAATATCTCACAGTCTTGCTTGACACCCGTCTTGAAAGATTCTGCCAAAAAATCACAGAACATGACCCGATGTTCTTGCGCTACGTAAGTTAAAAACTGTCGCTCAGTTAAGTTTGATCTTTCTTGCCCAAGTAGATTCGCACCCCTCAAGTTGACCTGCATGATCTTGCTGTAGCAATCAAGAGCTAAATAGCCTATGGGTGCAAAATCAAAAAGTTCGGTGAAGCGTTGTAATGCTAGATCTTCCGCATCCCTAGCCTCGCTGAGCGCTTCGTTTTGCATCTCAAGCTCAATCTGGTGAACCTGAAGTTCGTGAAGCAACTTTCGCGCATCTACCTCCGGCAGTTTAATGGCTGGCGTTACCTTGGCTTGCAGGCGGGTTTTGGCGATTTGGTGCAGTTCGTCGGTCGGAGATCTGCTCATTATTATCTTTTAGCCTGCTCAGATTTTAAATCTGCCTTTACCTGCCCCAGCTCGACAGACTGGTCTTTTAATCGTTTTTCTAACATTGACTGAGTGGTGTTTAGCACTGTTTCCAACGCATTGGCGGTATTTAGTTCTGTCGTCTGATCGGTATAGCTGCCTTGCAGCAATGCTAACGCCTCATTTAACGTCTCATTAGTCAACTCGCGTTCAGTGACATCATATGCGGTGGCATATATATCTCCACCGTTCACAAAAGATCGAGCGGTCCATTCAAGCCACTTATATGAGCCGTCTTGGCATATATATCGGTTTAGGAATTTTATAACCGGTATTCCTCTTGCTAAAGGCACCAGACTGTCTGTAGTAGCTTTTTTGTCATCCTGATGAACAAAGTCAACAAAAGGTTTAGCAAGTAACTCACTTTCAGAAAACCCGAGCGTTTCAGTAAATCCAGGGCTAACCTTCTTGAAAGTACCCTCAGAAGAGGCAATGCATACTAGGTATCCTTTTAAATTAAAAATTCTTTCAAGGTCCCCTAGGCTTTTCTTGAGTTCTTTTCGGGTATTCTCAAGGCCCGCCTCTACCTGTTTACTGTTGGTGATTTCGACAAACGTGATCACCACGCCGTCGATAACGTTTTCCTGGGTACGGTAAGGCATGATGCGGACTTTGAACCAGCGTGTATCTTTAGTTGTCACCTGTTTTTCAATGAACACCAGCGTTCGTAATACCTCTCTCGCATCGTCGTGCAACGCCGCATAATCCAGATTACTTACTACATCAGAAAGTAGGCGCCCCACATCACTAGGGATCAGTTTGAAGAGGTCGGTGGCATGGTTTGTAAAGCGCCGCACACGTAACGTGCCATCCAAAAAAACCGTCGCGATTTCTGTACTGTTTAGGAGGTTCTCCATGTCGTTGTTGACCCATGACAAGTCTTCCACCTTAGACTGTAGCTCAGTGTTGACAGTTTGCAGTTCTTCATT
This sequence comes from Pseudohongiellaceae bacterium, assembly GCA_047627195.1. Taxonomy (GTDB): domain Bacteria; phylum Pseudomonadota; class Gammaproteobacteria; order Pseudomonadales; family Pseudohongiellaceae; genus UBA9145. The sequence goes on from JBLHTH010000172.1 coordinate 3,575, forward strand.
TAACGATTGCATTTCCTCTTTGGAGGTGGTCAGTTCTTCGTTTGTGGACTGCAACTCTTCATTAGTCGATTGTAGTTCTTCATTAGAGGATTTGAGTTCTTCTTGCGAAGATTGCATTTCTTCACGAAGCGACTGCATTAGTTCATGGCTCTGCTGAATTTCTGCTTGCATTAATTTTTGATTGACGCCCGCTGTAGGTTGCTTTTTCAGAGGGGTTTCGGGGGGAGGCACATCGTTAAAAACTAACATCAATGAGCCGCTTAAAGATTCCGGGGAAGTGATCACCTGTACTGTCAGATTAATGGTTTGTGTGCCACCGTTGGTGCCTATGGTTAAATTTGGTATATGCACAGATTCTGTTTGGTGACGCGCTTTCTTTATGGCCATTCCAAGCGCATGCCGCAAGCCTTCGCGTGCCATGGCGTATATATTCCAATTAGCCTTACCAGCTGCTGGTTCAATATATTTTCCGGTACGCCCGTTAATATAGAGTATGTCACCTTCGGCATTGGTCATCACCGCTGCCGGAGCATAATTTTGAAGCAAAATTTGGTCTGCCTGATCTTGAATGTTTTGTGTTGGCGTTGTCATGGGCTGAGTTCTGTGTGCTAGGGTTGCTGCCCCGGGAATTATCGGGGTTGCTTTAATGGGAAAATCGATATCCGTTAACAATAAAGGGGTGTCGATGCGGCTGTAAAGTTTTGACTTATTTTCGACTGGCTTAAATAACGAACTGAAGCTACCGACGGTCTCGGAAGTGCCCAACATCAAGATGCCCTGGGAGAAAAGTGCGTAGTGGAGCAGTGGTATCAGCCGTTTCTGCAATTCAGGCCCCAGATAGATCAATAGATTTCGGCAGGTAAGTATATCAAGCTTGGTGAATGGTGGATCCATGATGATGTTCTGCGGCGCAAAAATTATCATCTCGCGAATTTCTTTGCTGATGCGGTAGCCACTTCCATCTTTGACAAAAAAACGCGCGATCCGCTGCGGCGAGACATTGTCTTCAATATTGCTGGGATAAAACGCCAACCGCGCCTTCTTGATAGCATCTTCATCCAGATCAGTGGCAAATATTTGAAGTGAAAACCGCCCATGCGGCTTCACTTCATCTAACGTCTCCTTGAATGCCATAGCTAGTGTGTAGGCTTCTTCTCCAGTGGAGCAGGCTGGTACCCATGCGCGCATTTCCTTGCCTGCAGGATACTTCGACAACAAGGTGGGCAAGGCTTTGCTACGAAATTGTTCCCACACTAACTGATCACGAAAGAAATTTGTGACACCAATCAGCAGTTCTTTGAACAACAAATCCAGCTCTTGCGGGTTCTCACGGAGATAACGTACATAAAATGCGATTTTATCAATTTGATGCAATCCCATGCGTCGCTCGATGCGTCGATTGATTGTGTTTTGCTTGTATTGCGAGAAGTCGTTGCCAGTACGGTCGCGCAGCAGAATGATGATTTTCTCTAGTGCACTGTGAGATTCAGTCTTCAACTTTGGTTCTTCTCCGGTTTTAATACCATGATGCGAATGATTGAGATGCGCCATCAGACGTTCCGGTAGGTCTTTAGCAGAGACCACAATATCGGCTAATCCAGCGTTGACGGCGCTACTTGGCATAGAGTCATATTTGGCAGATGTGGGCGACTGTACCATCGACAGACCTGCATTTTCTTTGATGGCGCGCAAGCCTAAAGTACCGTCAGAACCCATGCCCGAAAGAATGATGCCAACCGCACGTTCTTTTTGATCAGCAGCCAGCGAGCGAAAAAAGAAATCAATTGGTAGTCTCAAACCACGAGGGGCCACTGGGTCTAATAGAAACAGCAACCCGTGCAATATCGACATATCTTTGTTGGGCGGAATTATATACACGCAGTTCTGATTGACTTTCATACGATTGCGGGCCTGCGTCACTTTCATTGGGGTAGAACGCTGAAGCAGCTCGGGCATCATGCCCTCGTAGTTCGGATCAAGGTGCTGTACTACCACAAAGGCAAGACCTGATAACGTGGGAACGTTCACTAAGAATTCTTCCAGAGCTTCCAAACCGCCGGCAGAGGCACCGATACCGACAATAGTAAGTGTCTTGTTTACGGCCGAAGTATACGCATTTTTTGATACAGATTTAGGCTGTAGTTCAGAAATTTTTTCCTTTTTCACAAGTCAAACCTTTTGTATTTTAATGATTATACAACACTATACCAAACAAGATGACTATATCTTGTGGCACAGATGGAACATTTTCCAGCACCGATGTTCGGGTGTATAAGCTATCACAAAACAATAAACAGAGAGCAGATTGACTGTCCATAAAAACCTATGCTAGTAGCAGTAACAGTAACAGTAACAGTAACAATAGCAATAAAGGATAGGCACTCTTAAAAATCGACCTAGTAAACAACCGAAAAAAAGTCGTTTTTACAAAACTAGTAACAATTCATGTCTGAGCCGTTGGCTCAGGTTGAGATAGCAAAACCATCTATTTTAAGGATTTTATTATAGCTAATTTTAAAGTAATACAGATAATTACTTTAGGTGTCACGCCTACCCGATTTAATTAAGCTTTCTGCGTAAGATACATAGGCATGAAACAATTCGTCATTAAAAATGAAATAGTACCTAAAAAATCGTTTTCTAGGTGTAACTGCCTGCAAGTGTTTAAGGCGTTCTGATTATTGTTTGGTTATTGTGAGTTAGACCGTGTCTTTCAAGGTTTGTGGTTTTTTAGTGAGTTCTGTGACTTAAAGCTCTCAACCTGCTGGCTTTGCTGGAGTCATTGATGCAATTCAACCTTTAGCTTTTCCAG
>JBLHTH010000173.1:0-6371 GCA_047627195.1 Pseudohongiellaceae bacterium
ATTGTCCCCAGAATAATAAAGCCCCATGAAGGCGCAAATTGGCTTGATTGCGGCAAACAACACGGTAACAAACTGTCGATTTTCTGCGGGCAAACCAACCTATTTAGACAGCCCAATGTCATGGCGAATGATTAGTCGGGTAGACTTTCCATAAACGGCTACAAGCCGTCCCCTCAAACTAAAGCGAGTACGTAGATTTTAAGAAACATGCGCGAAAGCCCCCATTTGATTTTCACTGCCTTTGCCCAGCGTTCATCAATAGACTTAAATCACTATGCAGCGCATTAGTAAGAACGAAGTGTTGAATTTGAAGATATATCTTCGAGCGATTTAGACGCCTTGTTAGCCTAGTAATGATTTATCTAACGCGGCAAGACCCTCGTCAAGGAAGGTGAGAAGGTAAACAAGCACATAGTGGCCCAGCTTATAAAAATTCCTTATTTAAATTGCCAACGGTCGCCCGGTTGAAGTATGTTTTTGGCCCCCTCTCCTTCCAACCAGATTCGAGCATCCCCAAACCCGCTTAGCCATGCATCGAAAAAAGCAGTGCTTAACGCCATTATAATTTCATGATGAGAAGGGTTGCGAGGAGTTTGCGAAGATGAGATTGGACGGTCTGTAAATGCGTGGTGCTCTCCCCCTAATAGAACCAACTCGTACTTAGCGCCCGCAGGCAAGGCAGGAAAGACAGCCAAACGATCTTCCACTGTAGTGCCTCCAACCTGTGCGACATCATTAGTGCCGGTCATCAGCAGCCAAGGAATATCGACTCCTTGGTAAATTTCAACCGCATTTTCAATGCTGGGGCTGCTGCCACTGAGTGGCATTGCTACACTGATGCGTCGCTCTCTGGTATCTGTGAAGGCGAACTGTACTTCCTCACCGCTAACCCACTGTGTCGTGCGCGCGCCGAACGAGTGACCTGACATAGCGATTAGCGCCATATTAAAGCGGCCAAACAACTCATTACTAGGATCGGTATTCCAGACGTCAAGCTGATCAATGACTGAACTAACATCTTGGATGCGGGCATCGGCGTTAGCCAACGAAGCCGCCGCATTTAAGGTGCTTAGCAATTGCGCCTGCGGGACGTCTTTTAGAATATCTTCGTCACTACCGGGGTGCTGCATAAAAACAACGTTATAGCCGCGAGCTGCCCATTGCTCCCCCAAATAAACGGCCGTCAATAAACTGCCTCCAAGTCCATGGCTAAAAAGTATTAACGGGCGGGGCTTACCTGATTCAGGCAAATAAATTAGCAGCGGGATTTCTCGCGCGCGCGAGGTGTCCCTTGCAGAAATCTGTAGCGTTTGAATATTTCGAGCAGCTACGTTTAATGGGTTGTAATCAGCAATCGCAATCTGCAGCGGCAATTCATTGTAATAGAGTTCCGTTGGGTTTAGTTGCTCTGAATAGGCAAAGTAAAAAATTAAGTGCTGCCCTGATAGCGCTAAGCTCCCTACGGTCGTGTCCTCTAATATAGAGATCTCTTCACTGGCGCTCAATATTTTATTTAAGGCGGCGGGCTTGAGCGAATCGAGCTGACGATCCCAAATCTCATAGACTCCCAACGAGTCTCGATAAAAGTAATTATCATTTACCGCGACAATTATATAGAGATTGCCGACCCGACCAACATGGGACGGATCAAGCTGGAGCCTCGCAGCAATAGTAAGCTGCTCGAATGAGTCAAACTGATTCTCAAACACCTCCCTATCATTGGCTCTGGCCCCGCTGAAAAACTGCGCATTCGTCACGCTGCCACTAACAGATTTAGTAACACCCAAACTGGGTAATTCGGTGGCGTTACAAGCGCATGCTATAGAAAAAACCAATGAGCATAATAAGTGGCTGACTCTATTAGATTGGGTATTTTGGAAAACTGCAGCCAACAAAACATAACCTTTATAATGCTTGTACAATATTAAATTCAGCTTTTCAGTCAGCCTTATCGTATTCAGATATTGCAAACTTATCTACTGATTCTTTGACCCGCTTTGAAAAGTCTATAGAAATACGTAACAGTATGGTTAGAAGCCTAAGGCGGAAGTTAAAGCTAAAGGATTAAAGCTAAGCATCTTCTCATACAAACTCCCTATCAATAAAAGAGACAATCTATTGATAGAGATAGAAGTCGCGATGCAGGCCTTACCCTCTCGAGGCATTCTGCTATCTATCATTCAGAGCCGCCGCAGGCAGTGGCTAAAAGAGATGTCAGACGCACAGACCCAATTTGTTTTATCAGAGCGAACTTTTGTGCCCCCCTTCCAAGCGCTGTTATGGAAAGCCCCATATCAAATTCGTCTGAGGTCTAGCGGTGCTAGAAGACTAACCAGATAGGCTCTAGCCCTAGTCACCTCCTCGCTGCCTTGTCTGCCACTGTGGGTCTGTGTAATAAGGCGCATCAAATGGCTCTAGCATTTGCTGACCCTTAATCAGGTCCGCCGCCCTTTCAGCCAACATCATCGTTGGCGCGTTGAGATTGCCATTAGTAATGTATGGGAAAACCGAAGCGTCTACTACTCTCAAATTGGCAATACCCCTTACCTTAAGATCCGCATCTACAACGGCGGTATCGTCATTGCCCATCTTGCAGGTGCCGCACGGGTGGTATGCGCTATCTACCGCATTAGCGACAAATTCATCAATCTGTTCATCAGTTTCGATATCATCACGGGGTGAAATCACTTCCTCACGATAGGCATCCATAGCAGGCTGATTCATGATTTCTCGAGTCAAGCGCAAAGCATCTCTAAAGCCCTGCTTATCATTTTCAGTTTGTAGATAGTTGAACTGAATCTTAGGTGCTATTTGTATATCACCATTTATCGCGTGAACGAAACCACGGCTGGTAGGCCGGTTATGCCCTACATGCACTTGATACCCATGGCCCTTAAAAGCAGAACGGCCATCATAGGCTATGGCACCGGGCAGAAAGTGGTACTGAATATCAGGCCACTTAACGCCAGCTCTCGAGCGAATAAATCCACAGGATTCGAAATGGTTGGTACTACCCAAACCATCACGGCTCAGCAGCCAGCGTAAACCTATTTTACCTTTGCTTATTAAATCGAGCTCGCCGTTGAGCGTGATCGCCTGTTTACAACGATACTGGAAGTTAAACTCTAAATGATCCTGCAAATTTTCGCCGACGCCGGGAAGATCATGCACGCTCTCTATACCTGCAGCTTTCAGCGTTGCCGCCGCTCCGATACCGGAAACCTGTAACAGCTGCGGTGAGCCTATAGCGCCCGCGGCAACGATGACCTCGCGCCGCGCAAAGTAACTTCGAGTTTGGCCCGCAATTTGGCACTCAACGCCTTTGGCTTGCTTGCCCTCCAGAATAAGACGTCGTGCCAATGCATTCTTAACTATCTGCAAGTTAAGACGGTGGCGAACCGGGCGCAGATAAGAGTAGCCGGTGGACGCCCGAATTCCATCTGCAACATTCATGTACTTGGGCCCAAACCCTTCTTGCTGAAAACCATTGTAGTCGGCCGTCTCAGCGTAACCAGCCTCGACACCGGCTTTTACAAATGCTCGATACAGCGGGTTCTTCATGCGATTTCCACCACTGATATCCACAGGCCCATCACTGCCGGCATACTCGCTTTCAACGACCCGGTGGTTTTCGAGTTTCTTAAAATAAGGCAGGCAATTTGCGTAGTTCCACCCATCCGCGCCACTTTCCTGCCAAGAGTCGATATCTCGAGGATGACCACGCACGTAAACCATGCCGTTGATGGAAGAACTGCCACCTATCACTTTCCCACGCGGGCAATTCATTCGCCTGTTGTTTAAATAGGGCTCGGGCTCTGACTCAAACCCCCAGTTATATGTTGCTGAATTCATAGGAATAGAAAGAGCCGTTGGCATGCGTACGAAAATACTTGCATCGCTTCCTCCGTACTCTAGCAACAATACTCTTATGTTCTTATCCTCAGACAAGCGGTTCGCGAGGATTGCTCCAGCCGATCCTGCTCCAATAATCACGTAGTCATATTCGTTGGAGGAATTTATTTCACTCATAACGCTCTCATCTTATGGCAGTCCAATTGTGTTTAACTTAAGCGCGGCATTTAGATTTTTTGTCTAGCGTGATCTAAGAAGCTGATGCCTGTTCTTAAAAAGCAAACCGTATATCGCTGCATACAGACTGATTACTACCAGCCCAACCCATTCTATTTTGATCGGAGTAAACTGATACAGCAAGACAAGACCGTAAATAAGCGCCCAGTTTGCTAGCACGTAAGTTGCAATACCCAGCCTCTCTATTCCTAAGCCCAGGTTATCAGTGTAAAGGCGTATTAGTGAGTCCAAAGAGTTGGCGACGAACAGAATACCGATCGCAACCATGGCTAAAGTCAGGATTGGACCAACTGCAATGTCATTAACGAAATAGTAGTAAAGGGTTGTAAACCATAACGCCAAGGCGATTGATGGAATGACGAGCAAAGCGGCCAATAGCTGCCAGGCCTTCATGGGCGTGACGAATCGAGCCACGAACTGGCCAATCATTATGCTCCAAGAAAACCACCAGAACAGATACCAGCCATGATAATCACTAACAGGGGTAAAGAAGTGCTGAATATTACTAAAATACTCGCCCACGCCGGCGGAGGTTTGTACGAATTCAGTAAAAGAAACACCGGAAGCGAAAGCAAGCGACAGTCCTAAAAGCACAAAGAGTGTTGCCGATGAAATGCTCAGCAGCTTTACATAGCGGATATGGGAGCTGGAATATACGGCAAACAAGACGATTCCCCCAACCAAGCCGAATTTCTGAAAGTCACCGATACCTTCTATGTAATCCGGAACTGAATCGAGAAAGAGAAAACCGGTAAAAGCACAGGTGGCGATAATGACTAGGTTATTCACCAGCTTCACCGCTTTGATTTCAAACAGCTGTACTTTCGGCTCAACGACGCAAAAATAAAACGTAGTCAAAAAGTAAAAAACCCAAACCAAAAAACCCCAAAAGCCAAACTCAATGGCAAGCGGATTTGCGAAACTGTATTGCTCCTCAAAAGCGTAAACAGGAAATTCCACCAAGGGAAACATAATCAAGCCGACGTCCAAGCCAGAGGTAAACAAGATCGCACAAAAAGTAAGCAACGACGTTGGACTGCTACCTTTACATTCCACGCGCCCCCACCTAACGCAAATATACAACGAGGTCAGCAAGGTGATTGTTGTGGCAACACTAAGTATCCAGTACATGCTCTACAATGATTGAGGAAAAGGAAGCTCGCATGGTGGCATGCACTTTTTACTGTACGCGCGGGGAATTTGGGAGCCAGAAAAACCAGAGTATCTGCCTCATCACTAATTGTCCAGATTCCAACAAACGAGCATTGACTTCGCACTTCCTCAGGCGCTATCAGCCAATCTATAGCTTCTATTCACTTTTTACCTGCAAAGCGATGGAATGGGATGGAATGGGATGGGATGGGCCGAATTTAGAAGTGATAGTGCTGGATAGGTAACCTCCTAGCTATGCTTGGACGAAATCAATTCCCTTTACATCATTAGAGACATTTTGAGCAGGCGCTACCTTCTCTAGCACTGAATCATCGGCGCTATTGTCAGTACCCTCGCTATCTGGAAACAAGGTTGCGAAACTGCTTGCCAATAAGACAGTGATAGCAAGAAATGCTAGGGCTATAGTAAGTATACGTATCATAAGCAAAAGGTAGCTTAACAAGGCCAATAATAACAGCGAATTAAGCGCAAACTGATTGATTATATTTTTATGTGTAGCGAGATTAGACCGTCCAGCGAAGCAACCCTTAATCCAAGGAAGTCCTTTTTAAAAGAGGGTGAGAGCGACCAGCAAGACAGCTGGGCTCAAACATAGCTGAAAAAAGATAGCCGAGCTAATTCGACTCCGAATAAGTACAATTAGGCTATCACCATTTCACCTTAGATATTCATAGCGGGCTACAAGTGACCAAACCAATTACCCTGTTTTGGCTAAGATCCGGGAGATCAAAACTGTGACACATAAAAATTCAATAGAATTATTTAACCCAAAGCGTCAACTTGCAGGCTTTGCTTGTCTACTGACTTTGATCACATTTACTAGCTTGCTTGAGGCGGCAGAACTAAAGCTCCTGAGATTCGGTCCAGCTGGTGAGGAAAAAGCGGGGATTGTCGATTCACAAGGCCAGATCCGGGATCTTTCGGCGTACGTTGAGGACTTTACACCCGACATGCTTTCAGCTGAATCCCTCGATGAGATCGGGCAGATAGCAATTTCTCAACTACCGATCGTTCCAGGAAGTCCGCGCATTGGCGTCCCGATTACCGGGGTTGGGAAAATAGTTGCTATTGGCTTTAACTATGTAAATCATGCCGCCGAAATGGCAGTC
>JBLHTH010000174.1:0-6367 GCA_047627195.1 Pseudohongiellaceae bacterium
TTTGCTGCAACGCGCACAAGAATTAGTTCTGCAAACCGGCAATGGTGCATTGGCACAAGAACAGCGTCGTTTTATAAGTATCGAGATAAAAGGTGTCGTTGATTCTATGGCGCAAACTATGAATAGCCGAGATGGAAACGGCAATTACATATTTGCTGGACTCAATGGGAGTGATCAGCCATATACTCGAGGTGGAGATGGTAGATATCGCTACGAAGGTGGTGAAGGGCAGAGCTCGATTCAGCTAGGGGCTAGCAGTTTTATTAAAGCTAATGAGTCAGGTAAGAGGCTTTTTGAAGATGTTCCTAGCTCAATCGCATCTCTCAATTTGGTCCCCAATCCGACTAACAAGGCATCCCCTCCTGCCGAAATCGGTTCGGCGCGAGTCATTGATCAGTCCGTATTTGGCGCCTTTTATCCCGAAGATGTTGTAATTGAGTTCAGACCATTAAATGAGGTGGAGCCACCGGCACTGACATTCAATGTTAAGCAGGTATCTGATGGCAGGGTACTGAAGGAGAATCAGGTCTTTCAATCTGGAGAATTAATTGAATTTGCTGGTGCTGGTGTTCGTGTTAGTGGAAGTCCTGCGGTAGGTGACACCTTTGTGGTGAACTCCTCGCAGAAAAAAGGCTTATTGGCTACATTGGAAGACTTCAGCGTTCAGTTAGATAATCTAGGCGATTCTCCCGGTGATAGGGCATTGCTTACTGAAAGTATATCCAGCACCTTAAGTAACTTAACCAATGCTCAAACCCGATTGTTGGAGGGCCAAAGTTCGGTGGGTGCGCGTTTGAATTTAGTGGAAAGCTTCAAAAATAGTAGCGCGGATGTGCGCTTGGCAACTCAAGCAAGTTTGTCTGCGCTACAGGATTTAGATTTTGCCGCAGCAATAAGTCGACTAAGCCAAGAAACTTTTATACTAGAGGCGGCGCAGGCGAGTTTTGCAAGAGTGAGTGGTTTAACCTTATTTAATTTTCTTTAGAGCTCGGCTATAAGGTTCGCGCTGTGAGAGCTAGACTATATAACGTCGGGTTTAAAGGTTGAGCCCGTGTTCAAGTTCTAGCGCACTCTTGGCCAGAGCAAGGGCAAATTAAATCAAAGCTCCCCAATAGGTAGCGAGCGCCCTGAGTAACAGGTCAAAAATTCCCTGGGAAACCGAGTCGCTTTTCCTGTCGACAGAGTTACACAAATCAACCACCACTTCGCCCGCATTATACAGCTTCCAGTATTAAGGTTGTTGATTTGAAATTGGCGTTCTAATCTTAATTTTTTGTCATTGTGGGTCAGCCAGGTAGCCACGATTAACTCTTCGCCAGCATAGCTTGGCAAATAGTACTCGTATTCAGCTCTATGAAGGGCCATTGCTTTGTCCAAGCGTTGGTAGTCAACAATATCAAGACCAAGAGCCCTAGAATGCCGCCAAGCAGCAGATTCACACCACTTTGCATAACAGGTATTGTTAGTGTGATTAAGTCCATCGATGTCAGATTCGCTTATAACTTGTTGGTAGGTAAAAGGCGTGGGGTAGCTCCAATCCATGTTGATCTCCATGTTATGGAGCCTAACATGATAAGGATGCCGGGTTAACGCGAAGGTACAACGATGTTTATTGTATTGAGCAAAGCGGTAACTGAGAGAACTACGCTTAGTTGTACATTTTTATAGCAGTCTTGCCTTTTTGTATTTTCTGGAGACTGTTAAGCACGACATTTTTATTTGTTTGAGTGTTTGATTTAGTAAGCTCGTCGTGTTCTAAAATTTGCGAAATGTCCTTGCGTATTTGCTCCAATGCTAGATGCCTGTCTCGAACAATCGGTTCGCTGAAAAACTCGCTGAGTAGTATTTTACGCTGCAAAACCAATTCTTCTAAAAGTTCCCAATCATTACGCTCTGCAACTTCTGTCATCTTTGCGGATGAGGAAAGGATCTTGTCCCAAACTGCTCGTTTATTTTTCTTCATCAGTTTTGCTCCTGTCTTATCAAGCGATAAGAAATGCTGATTCTGTTGGCGGGAAAAATCCCACGCTCAGCCTTTGCTGTTGACGGTAAATATAAGGTGTAATGTTAAGGCGATCATCGGGCAGAATAGCCTCAATCCAAGCCTCATCTAAAACAGAGAAGTTCATGATTTCTACAAACAGGGCTGCGCCATCGTCTAGCTGACGGCTACGAGAGTAGTGGTGGCCTTGAAAAATATGATTTTCAACCATGGCATCGACAACTTCTGTTTGAGGCCTCTCACTCCCTGGAACCAGTCTAACTACGGTTGGATTTTCCGCCACGCCTCTGGCGCGTTCGCGGTCACCCCTAGCGGCAAGATAGAACTCATTTAGCGGGTCAGAATTCAGGCCAAAAATTAATTTGATCCCCAGCCGGGACTGGGATTGCAATGAAAGGCTAGCAGAGTAGTCATTGGATGCAGTGAAAATCCATTTGTTGATGGTGTGACTTTGCCTTAACACATTGACCTGTGTCTCCAATGATTGCAGTGGGTTTTCGCCGTCTATTTTTCTGTATTGATTTAACAGTCTGTCTAGTTGTACTACAGCGATAACTTCCATAGCTAAATCTCTTTATTGGTCTATAACTATTAATGTAGTCCAGTTATGAAATATTTCAGAAATTCTTGTATTAATATACTCGCTGAGTTTACGATGCCGAGACGTGGCGTGATTGATGTGGGGGGCGAGCTCTGTAGTAAAAAGCTATTCACTAGAGAAGGTGAGCGCTTTAGCTTGTTGTTTAAGCTATCAAAAGTGCCGGCCAGTTCCGCTGAAACCTTTTTTTTGACATATTTGCGAGCACTTGATCTTAGCTTGAGGCAGCGTTATAAGTGCTGTGCCTTTATAAACGAAGTACGGGTCATCTAGGCTCTGTTTAAGAATAAGCTGTGACATAGGTCTGGATACGCTCTTTGCTCAGCTTTATAAGGCTAGTTACTAGTAAACTTTGCACTCGTCGCTTTCATAAGTAACCCTAAAAATAAAATGATGTTCCTTACCGAGCTTGTAAAGGTAGATAACCAAAAATTTTCAGCTTATTGGGATGAGCTTGTAGCTGCGTGTGAGCTGCGAACACCTTTATGTCGAGCGCACTCTTCGACCGATGAGGTGGCGTCGCTTGAGTCCGCGCTCACCACTGATGAGACATTTGCTGTTGAAAAGGTTTCGCTGGCTAACATTGAAAAAGATCTCTCGTTTGTGTTGCTAGAGAACGATGAGCCGATCTTAGCCTGCAGTTTATTGCTCACCAGCGATGAAAATGGACGGAGCAGGCTAGGTTACAGGGGCTTTGGTGGGGCGACGCATTTTAGCAAGAGCGCAATGGATGCTAGTTCCAACAGCATGTCTTCAGTATCCTGTCAGACCGTAACAGAACACATCAAGCGTCTATCTTGGGAACTTAATCCAGACGTGATTGAGTTCCAGGACAGCTTAAGTTGCGGTGTTATGTCGCCTGTTACACAATACTTGATTGCTAACGGCGGCTTGCCAACAGTTTCATCCGCAAGGCTTATTAGTTTAGTGCCAAGCAGCCGAAGCCTCGTTCGCGGCGTAAGTAAGGCTGTCCGCGGAGGCATTCAATGGGGCCAGCGCAATTTACAATTGTCGGTGCACAATGACAATCTAGCTTTACGCAGTTATCTTAAATCCCATGATTTGATGCCCACAAAAGACCATTGCTCTATAGCTGTATCGCTGTGGCAATCTAAGCAGTTTCTTGAATCGTTAATGAAAGTAGAGGCTGGGTTTATAGTTAACGCGATGTTTGAGGGACGTCAAGTAGGGTCCGCGGTGTTTGCTTGTCGCAGTGGGGTTGCTCAATATCTTGGTTGTCAGATTTATTCGGTTAACGCTCGCAATGAAATTATGGCTAGCTTAGTTTGGAAGGGTGCGATGCACGCTAAAGCTACTGGTTGCGCACAGCTAACACTTGATCATCATTTCCACCCCCAATCGGAGAGTCTAATCGATTTTCGCGGATTTGGCGGTGAAAGCCACCCACGTGTGAAAGTACTCTGGCATAAACAGACATTGGCGTAAAAGTTAACACCGCTTTTAGTCTCACCCTACAAATAGCCCCATTAAGTTTCGTCTTTCTCGAGGAATTGTATACTAGGCTTAAGCCATGAGATTCTTTTTAAATGCATCGATAGGTTGTGGCAGCTGTGAGTAATAGACCTTTGAATACTACCCCCCGTATTGATTACGCAAGCAAGTATGTACTGGTTGTTGATGATTTTGCTCAGCACCTTGATTTCATGAGCAAGGCTCTGAAGGCCATCGGGTTTACAAAAATTGCCTTGGCCAATAATCCCAAGGAAGCGACTTCACTGTGTCATGAGGCATCATTTGACATCATCCTGTGTGATTACAATATGGGCGAGGGGAAGAATGGCCAGCAATTACTTCACGAGCTTCGTCATTTTAAATCGGTTCGGCATGATTGTATCTTTATCATGGTTACCGCTGAAACTAGCCGTGAAGTGGTGCTGGGAGCTTTGGAGAGCGAGCCAGAGGGTTATATCGCAAAGCCTTTTAATCAGGCAGTGTTACGCCGGAAAATCGACCGTGTCTTAGACAAGCAGATGTGCCTGGGAGACATTCACTTAGCAATAGAGTATGAAAATTACGAAGAAGCGATTTCGCTATGTTTGGATACGGCTGCTCTGCATCCTCGACATAGCTCATGGTGTCAAAAGACAGCAGCAGAGCTGCATCTGAGGCTGGGTCAGTATCAGCAAGCGAAACGAACTTATGAGGCTGTACTCGAAAAGCGTGTGCTTGATTGGGCGCTTCTAGGTTTGGCGAGAGCACTGATATATCTCGAGGAATACAAAGAAGCAATCAACGAGTTACAACAGGTACTAATACTCAATAACAATTGTGTCTCGGCGTTTGACCTGCTCGCGGAATGCTATCAACACTTAAAGGAAGTGAACTTAGTTCAAGAGCATCTTACCCATGCGGTGAAGCTTTCACCTTTTTCTGTAGAGCGCCAAAATACATTAGGCGACGTTTGTTTGACAAACGGCGATTTTGAATCTGCCTGTAAAGCTTACCGCAATGCCCTTAAATCGGCTAAATTTTCAATCAAAGAAGACCCTGAACGTTATTACAAATTGGCTGGTGCGATAACCGATAGCATGGCGGGTGATATGTCTCAATTTGATTCGACCAAGGTAATAGAAGCCCATCGCGTGTTTGCAGACTTGGAAGAGAGGCTTGATCCTGGCAAGGAATCAGAAATACGCAAAGACTTAATTAATGTTCGCCTCTTTCTAAATCAACAAAAGCCACGCCACGCGTTGGACTTAATGCAGGAACTTGAGCAGGGTTTGATCTCAAACCCTGATAATTTGAGTGCTGTAACCTTAGTTGAACTTGCCCACTCCTTATTAAGTTTAGGTGATGAGGTTAAGGCTAAAAAACTATTGGTTCATCTTCTCGAACGAGAAGATTTATCATTATCGCAAAAAAACCATGCTAAGACACTGCTAGGCAACTTTGAAGCTGAAGAACTCGCTGGGCGCGCGCGAGAGCTAAATGAAGACGCCGCAAGGTTGTATAAAGTTGACAACCTAGAAGCGTCAATCAAACTCTTTTCAGAGGCGGTACGACTTTCCCCGAAAAGCGTGGTGTTGAATCTAAACCTTGCGCAAGCGATGGTGCGTGTAATGGAGACGGAAAAAATAACCAGTGACTACAAAAAGAGAAGCCAGGCCTGTTTGGCCACTGTAGGTGAGCTAGATGAAACCAGCCGACATTTTTCGCGTTACTCAAATCTTGTTGAGCGTTTTAAAGAGCTAAGTACCCCGGCCTCTAGGCCAAACTAAACCGTGCTCAACAATCAGAGGTAGATATGAATAAACAACCATTAGATTTTGCATTAGCATTCGGCTCGGCCGTTCACGATGTGAAAAATTCTGTTGGGCTCTTGCTTCATACCCTAGATGAATTTATGAAGGCAAATCCACCAAAAACAGCGCAAGATACTGACCGAGCTGTGGTTCTCAACTATGAAGCCTCTCGTATTAATAACGATATGTTGCAGCTTCTCAGTATTTATCGGCTTGAAAATGAGCGCCTTTTTATTGCTGTAGAAGAAGTTATGGTTGCGGAGTTCCTTGAAGATGAAATGCTGGCTCATGATACTTTGCTCCGAATGAAGGGCCTAGACGTCGAAATTGAGTGTGATGAAAACCTTAGCTGGTATTTTGATTCGATGCTGATTAAAAACGTATTGAATAACGTTATCGTTAATACAATCCGTTACACCAAAGATAAGCTTCGTGTGGCGGTGGAATCGGTAGATGGCTACATTCGAATTTCGATTGAGGACAACGGCCGAGGTTTTCCCGACG
>JBLHTH010000175.1:0-6250 GCA_047627195.1 Pseudohongiellaceae bacterium
TATTGGAGCTGCCACTCTAAAACCAAATGACAATAAAGATCGATTGTTCCAACGGGCAGATAAAGCGCTTTATCAAGCAAAAAATTCTGGTAAGAATATCGTTATGGCCCTGTAACACCGCTGCATTAAATTAAATCTAAACTTAAGAGAACAACTATGGTCGTTTCGCTTCAAACAATCGAGAAAGACGCCAGCATGAAAAAAGCCGCGCGCCACTATTCTGACCCTGTCGGTGATGGCGATTCGGAATTTGAGCGCTTTAAATTAGTCTCACTGCTGCAGTCAACATTAGATCTAAAAACTCTGCTAAAATATTTTCTAGAAAATATTCGTGAAAGCCTAACTATAGACGGCGTGTATTATCACGAAGAAGAAAGAGGCATAAAAATCAGGTTAGGCAAGCAAAGCTCACACAGTTGCGGCTACAGGCTAAGTAATGAAGGTGTCGAGTCTGGCGAATTAACTTTCAAGCGCGATACCCGATTTAGTGAGACAGAGCTTCAAAAAATTGAGAACAACATTCTCCTATTACTAGCACCGATTAGTAACGCTATAAAATACAGCGATGCAGTAGCTAGCGCCAATCAAAACTCAGTTAGGAAAATAATCAGTCGAGGAAATCTTCATGCATCACTGCGCCGAGAAATCGAGTTAGCAAAGCGGCACAACCACCCGCTCGCAATAGTAAGCATCTCGTTTCACTCTCTACAGAACCTCAACGATGTGGCCGTGCATGCTGAAATAATGGATGCATTCGCTGAACTTATGCTCAAGAATAAAGATAGCACCAATCTAATTTATCGTGCGGCAAAGCTAGAATTTCTTCTGATAACACCAAATGATGCAAAATTAGTTTCACACACAATAGAATCTGTTAAGGGCTGGTACAATCTTTTACAAGATCAATTTGAAATGCCGCCACTTCAACTAAACATAGGCTATGCAACGGTTACCGGCACAGATTCAGTCAAAAGCGTTATAGATAGAGCAAAGAAAAATGTGGCAGCAGACTAATGTTCTAGTGTCAGGACACGCTAGTTGACTATAAAACTATCTAGCTGGCTTAGGCTCTGCGACAAGTTTTAATAGCTTATCAACTTCCGGTTTTGGCATTTCACGAAACTGGCCTTTGGTAATGGTACTAGGCATGAAGATAGAACCAAACCTTACACGCTTAAGGCGACTTACTTTAAGCCCCTGTGATTCCCACAGCTTACGCACTTCACGGTTGCGCCCCTCTATCAGAACCACGTGATACCATTGATTGGCACCATCACCTGCAAAATATTGAATATCTGTAAAACGACAGAGATTGCCCTCGATCATGACACCTTTGTGCATCAGGTCGACCATCTCTTGGGTCACTTCGCCCATGACTCGCACAGCGTATTCTCGCTCGATTTCAAAAGATGGGTGCATTAGCTTGTTTGCGAGTTCGCCATCTGTCGTAAATAACAACAGGCCACTCGTATTAATGTCTAATCTACCCACGGAAACCCAGCGTCCGTGCGTAATTACTGGCAACTTATCGAAAACAGTTCGCCTGCCTTCCGGATCCTTGCGCGTACAGATCTCGTTCTCAGGCTTGTTGTAAAGTAATACACGGCGATCAAAACGCTGTTTTGTTTGAGAGGAGAGTTTTTTACCATCAACGGTAACCTGATCTTCTTCATCAATTCGATCACCCACAACAGCAACTTTACCGTTAACTTTTACTCGGCCCTTGGCTATCCAAGTTTCTATCTCTCGCCGCGAACCGAATCCAGCGCGGGCGAGTACTTTTTGAAGCTTCTCTGTCATCTTATTTAATTACTTTATAATGTGGGCTGGAACCTTTCTGAGTCTAAAAACTCAAAAGGATTGATTTACGTGCCTGTAGCTCTTGAGCTATGACTTATCTGGGTTTTCTTCATCATCCAAATCGGTATTGTCAATATCAGGATCTAGACTAGTTTCGAGCCCTTCACTGAAATCTTCTATTTCCTCCAGGTCATTCTCAATTCTTTTTTCGCGGTCCTCTATTTCTGCATCTGGCTGATCATTTTGAATCTCATTGGTGGCGACTTGCAAATCAGCTTCTTGGACTATTTCTTCATGGAATTCGTCGTCATCGTCTTCGATTTCATGCTCAGGTATGCCTAAGCCCTCAGCTAAAATCTCGTCTAACGGTTTTTTAGATAATGCGAAGGCCGCCTCTTCAGCTAGCTTTTCTGCTTCACTTTGATTAGATTCAAAGGCATTCTCATCATTAACATCTTCCGGTAAATCAAGAACTCTGGCACCGGCCAAGCCATCGTCAAGATCCAGCTCTGTTGATTTCTCCACGAGATCCTTAATGTCTGCCAGCGGCGGCAATTCCTGTAAACTCTTCAAATTGAAATAGTCCAGAAACTGCCTCGTGGTTGCAAACATTGCTGGCCGGCCCGGCACATCACGATGACCAACCACCCTTATCCATTCTCGGTCGAGTAGGGTTCGTACAATGTTTGAACTTACACCGACTCCCCTAATCTCTTCAATATCGCCGCGTGTAAGTGGCTGACGGTAAGCTACTAATGCCAGAGTTTCGAGCAAAGCTCTTGTGTACCTAGGAGGCCGCTCTTCCCATAGCTTTCCAATCCACTCGCTTAGTTCTTGCTTAACCTGAAACCTAAAACCAGAGGCCGTTTCTTTGAGTTCAAAGCCCCTGTCATTACAGCTTTTATCGATGGCAGTCATCACGGCTTGCAGTTCTGACTTGTCGGGCGTCTCATCTTCAGCAAATATTTGACCAATAGCATCTAAAGTCAGAGGCCGACCCGCAGCCAAAAGCAAACCTTCAACAATCATTTTAACTTTGTTATCTACATCGCTCATTCTGTCTATCTTTCCTAAACTTATCGGGTAACAAAAACCGCTGGGTATTAATACTCTCTGGCGCTACGGCTTTTTAATTTTGATTCGTACTGAATCTCATTATTGCTAACTTCTGGCCTTGATGTGTATAGGTCCAAATGCCTCTGACTGTACGATATCTATCATCGAATCTTTTAATAATTCCATGATTGCTAGAAAGGTTACCACTACTCCTAACCGACCTTCTTCTCGTATAAGCAAAGACACCAGAGGCACGAATTTTTCTGAGGTAATTCTAACCAAAATTTCAGACATTTTTTCACGTGTAGAAAGAGTCTCTCTTTGAACGTGATGGCTCTCAAACATGTCTGCTCTTTTTAAGACTTTAGCTAACGCCATAAGCACTTCATTGAGATCCACTTCAGGCTCAGGGGCCATCCGCTCTATAGCAGGTAAAGCAGCACCCGCCCTGTGGATATCTCTATCCATTCTTGGCAGTTCGTCGAGATCCTGCGCAGCCTGTTTGTAACGCTCATACTCTTGCAAGCGTCTAATGAGCTGCATTCTAGGATCGTTTTCTTCGGCTTCCTCTTCTGCTTGGCGCGGCAACAAGATGCGCGACTTTATCTCAGCTAGCATCGCCGCCATCACCATGTATTCTGCAGCAAGTTCAAACTGACTTGATTGCATCAAATCAACATATGCCATGTACTGATCAGTAATATCAGAAACATTGATTTCAAGGATATCGATGTTTTGCTTTTTGATAAGGTAGAGCAGAAGGTCAAGAGGCCCTTCAAAAGCTTCTAAAAATATTTCTAGAGCATCGGGCGGAATGTAGAGATCCTTCGGGATCTCGGTAAATGCTTCACCTGCGACAAACGCAAATGGCATCTCCCCTTGCTTTGGATCGTCTGGATCAACAACGCCTGAGGAAGGATTTAGCCCTTGCGGTTCGAGAGTCTTGGTATCAGTGTCGGTGCCAATAATGGTCAATCGAAGTGCCTATTTTAGGGCTGTAGTTTTGGGGCGTAATAAGGAGCTGTCTTGCCGTACAACTCTAACAAAAAAACTTATCTAATGCTCTTTGAATGAGCCTTAGCCTCGCATCAACCGAGGCGCACAGACTCTTAATCACCCAAGACCCACGGCAACCCTTACGTCGTGCAATGTCTCTTTTGCTGTCTCGCGGGCTTTTTCACTGCCTTCGGCAATAATCGACCTTACAAGATCGGGGTCCTTCTCATATTGTTCGGCCGCCTTCTGAATAGGCTCAAGCTCAGCGACAACGGCATCAATAACCGGACGCTTACACTCGAGACACCCAATGCCAGCGCTTGTGCAGCCCTCCACAACCCATTTCTTTGTTTCATCGGTGGAATAAGTTTGATGTAGCTGCCACACCGGACACTTATTCGGGTCTCCTGGGTCGGTTAATCTAACTCGAGCTGGATCTGTAGGCATGGTGCTAATTTTCTTCACCACATCCTCTAAAGGCTCACGCAGACTTATCGTATTGTTATAGGACTTGGACATCTTCTGCCCATCCAGACCCGGCATTTTAGACGAGGGGGTCAATAAAGCCTGTGGCTCGGCTAAAATCATTTTGCCCCCACCTTCTAGATAGCCAAATAGCCGCTCCCTATCACCAATCGTGATATTTTGCTGCTCCCTTAACAGTGCCTGCGCTTTTTCCAATGCCTCATGGTCTCCCTGCTCTTGGTAGGCAGTTCGAAGATCGGTATACATGCGCGCGGCCTTTTTGCCCATTTTCTTGATTGCTGCTAAGGCATTATCCTCAAAACCCGGCTCTTTACCGTAAATATGATTGAAACGCCTAGCCACTTCACGCGTTAGCTCTACATGTGCCACTTGATCTGCACCCACAGGCACATAACCGGCTCGGTAAATTAAAATATCGGCGGCTTGTAACAGCGGATATCCCAAGAACCCATATGTATCCAAGTCCCTATCGTGGAGTTTCTCTTGCTGATCCTTATAGCTAGGCACGCGCTCCAACCAACCCAGAGGCGTAATCATTGAGAGCAGTAGATGCAGCTCAGCGTGTTCTGGGACTTTCGACTGAACAAACAGCGACGCAGACCCTGGATTTACCCCGCAGGCTAACCAGTCAATGACCATATCCAACACGTTGTTCTCGAAGATACTAGGGTCACCATAATGCGTAGTCAGCGCGTGCCAATCGGCAACAAAGAAAAAGCAGTCATATTCATGCTGTAATCTAATCCAATTTTTAAGAACTCCGTGAAGATGCCCCAAATGCAACTGACCCGTAGGACGCATACCTGACAATACTCGCTGTTGCGAATCGACCGTTGACAAAATTAACTCCTAGTTTTTTATTTAGTGCCACCAGGACACCTATTTACTTAAGCTGTATGTGGCCGATTAAAATAACCGTTCACATCACACAAAGGGGGATGAATCGCCTTTTCCCTCACGCATAACGCTAGGAACTCCCTCGACCAAATCAATCATGGTGGTAGGTTCTAAACCGCCGGCTCCACCGTCGACGATCATATCAACTAACTTACCCATTTTGACCCGTATTTCATATGCGTCAAATAACTGCTCACCGTCATCAGGTAAAATCAGGCTTGTGCTCATAATAGGCTCACCTAATGTAGATATAATAGCCTGCGCGATGGCGTTATCTGGGACCCGCAGCCCTATTGTTTTACGTTTTGGGTGCATCAATCTTCTTGGCACTTCCGCCGTCGCTTTTAAGATAAACGTGTAGGGACCGGGGGTATAGGCCTTGAGTATTCGATAAGCGCTGTTATGTACCTGCGCATAGGTAGAAATAGAGGCAAGATCAGAGCAAACCAAAGTAAAGTTGTGTTTAACATCCAGCTGACGAATCCGCCGAATCCGCTCTAGAGCAGCTTTATCCCCAATATGACAACCCAAAGCGTAAGTTGAGTCCGTTGGATAAACTATGACACCGCCCTGCAAAAGCACATCAACCACTTGTTTGATGGAACGTGATTCCGGATTTTGAGGGTGTATTTGAAGAATTTTACTCATGAATGGCTGTATTTAGCTTAGTTTTAGCGTGTTAAATAAAGGTCGTGATTCTAAACCATCACCGCCCAAAAGCAGACACATTTCTCCAAATGAATTATCATATGCATCCCACTTGCCATAGTCAGGCAACTAGACGCTAGGACTCAAACAATATGAAGCAATTTCTTGATTACATCCCACTACTTGTCTTTTTTACGGTGTGGATGATGGATGAAAGAGTCGTCTCCGTAGCCGGCATAAAGCACTCTATCGGCGGCGTGTTCAGTGCGGCCGAATTTCTCATTGTCGCTTCCGTTTTAACCTACGGCTCAATTTTCCTAATGCAGCGAAGGTTAGACAAATTCCAGTGGATAACCCTTGGAGCTGT
>JBLHTH010000176.1:0-6189 GCA_047627195.1 Pseudohongiellaceae bacterium
TTCGAGCTGGGATTCCCCTAATCCCGATGGACGTTACAAAAGCAAACGTGATTGTTCATCATTTATTAGGCGAGACCTTGGCAAACAACCTCGACGAAGTCGTTGAGGAAACTGCCCGTCAAATGACCTCCCAAGATATCGTTTATAGTTCAGATAAATTTCGTCAATATGTAGAAACGAGAAAGGGGAAGGGCTGGGATCAGGTTTGGAAACAATGGGCAGATATGACTAAAGGCCTCGACATCGATCTTAGCCTCAGTGAAAAACCTATCGACTAGTGCTGCAAGGCCCCTAATCAGATTAAACTAGGGTGCCCCTACGCTGGACTGTTGTTAAAGAAAAACTAAGAAGGAAGTAGGCATGAAATAGCAACACAACACGCAGAAACTAAAAACAACAGCCCGCAGTATATTCCTTTAGCCGACACGCATTCTATCAATCACCGCACCAGTTTCTGGGGCAGCTCCAAGCCAAATCTCAAAAGACACCGCCGCCTGTTCAACAAGCATACCTAAACCATCAATTGCTTTTTTAGCATTATTTTCTAAACACCAACTAACAAAAGCAGTGTTTTGATTAGAGTACATTAAGTCGTAACAACAGGTTCTCGCGTTAATAGCTGCGTTGCTAATTTTGGGCGTCTTGCCTTGTAAGCCTAATGAGGTTGCATTGATAATTACGTCGTAAGACTCTCCTTCTACTTCCTCAAGATTCAACACCTTTAGATCCAGCAAATGGATGAATTCCTTTTTTAATTGCTCAGCTTTCTGAATAGTTCTGTTGGCAATAGTAATAGATTTTGGCGTTTGCTCTATTAAAGATGGCAGAATACCTCTTACGGCTCCACCAGCACCGAGTATTAAAAGACGCTTTTCTTTTAACTGAATGTCATTGCCTAATAAGTCTTTAACCAATCCTGGACCATCAGTGTTATCACCAGTTAACTCACCGGCATCGTTTAGATACAGTGTATTAACTGCCTTGGACAGTTTTACTTTTTCATTAGCAGGAGTCGATAAGCGAAACGCATCTTCTTTAAACGGGACTGTAATATTAAGACCTAAACCACCACTCGCAAAAAAATCGCGAATAAATGCTTCGAAATCGTCTGGCGCCACATCGAACTTTTTGTAGTCAATATCGACTTTGCACTGCTGCGCAAAAAGCCCGTGAATTTCTGGTGACTTACTGTGCGCAATTGGATGCCCTACAACGCCAAATATATTCACTTTAGTTTCTCTTCGCAGCTTATTCACTCTGATAACCTTATTCATTCAGCCCAGTCTCTGGGCCTCAAATAGTCAATAGTCAGGCGCTCTTCTCTAGTACCCGGTTCTGGTTTCCAGTCGTAGGTAAATTGAACTGTAGGTGGAAGCGACATCAAAATAGATTCAATTCGACCAACACCTGACTGTAAGCCAAATAGCGTGCCTCGGTCATAAACTAAGTTGAACTCCACATAGCGGCCACGCCGATACTCTTGAAAGTTTTTATGCCGCGCCTCAAATGGCTCGCTGACTCTCCTTTTTACGATTGGGAGATAGGCATCTAAAAAACTATTCGCCATTGCTTGGACAAAGGCGAACGACTTATCGAAACCTAACTCATTAAAGTCATCAAAAAATAATCCGCCTATTCCACGAGGTTCATTACGGTGTTTAATTTGAAAGTAGTCGTCACATTGGTTCTTAAACTTATCGTAATAATGCTCTCCAAACGGCTGGCATGCCTGTTTCGCAACCGTGTGCCAGTGCCTACAGTCTTTGTCATAACCATAGTAAGGCGTTAAATCATAGCCCCCACCAAACCACCAGACTGGCTCCTCGTTCTCTTTTTCAGCAACAAATAGGCGAAAGTTTGCATGGGAGGTCGGCACGAACGGATTGCGAGGGTGGATTACCAACGAAACTCCCATCGCTTGAAAGGAGCGGCCAGCAAGTTCCGGCCTTGTCGCTGTTGCAGACGCCGGCATAGACTTACCAAATACATGCGAGAAATTAACACCGCCTTTTTCAATAACTCGGCTATCACTCATGACACGGCTAATTCCCATGCCCCCGGTATCTCGATCCCATTTGTCTGTTTGAAATTTACCTTCGACATCTATTTCTTCCAAAGCTGAGCATATTGAGTCCTGCAGCTCTAGAAGAAACTTTTTTACCAATTCTGTATTCACTTTTTCCAATGTACTTGCCTTTATCCTTGTTTGCCTAAACTTGTTGACCTGAACCTGTTGGCTTAAATTGCCGAGTTTATATTTGTTGTCCTAAGTAGTTGGGTTGGCGTTAGCTTGCCCCGTTTTTGTAACCGTCTCTGTGACCGCTCTTAACCGATTAAACACATAACTTATTTTACCTAAGCTATTTTTTAAACGCTGGTTATTACTCACTAATTAAAGCATCAACTTTTCACGATGCCGGTTTAACAACAATTATCAATTCAGTTATCAATATAATAACCAAGTTATCTGCCACAATAGTGATAGCGACCAGACTCTAAACTGATCGTGCCCCTGGATTCTAGTATTAATAGGCTTTCGATAAGCTCGTTTATCTCAATGTTTGTCTCAAGAGCCAGTGTATCCAATAAACATGGCTGGCTCTTTAGAGACCTCAAAATCTTTTTCTGAGTTGGGTCGCTTAGATTGGCGCTGTGCCTATCCGCGTCAATACTCTCAGAGCTTATAGATACTTTTTGAATTTGATCCGCACTTTTAGCATTCAGGTGCGGCAATTCCTCGAATATGTCTGCTATGGATTCTACTAATTTAGCGCCCTGCCTAATCAATTGATGGCAGCCCGCCGACTGGGGGTTGGTAATAAGACCTGGAACAGCAAACACCTCTCTATTTTGCTCCATAGCCAGACGAGCTGAAATTAGAGATCCGCTGCGGACAGCCGCCTCTATTACCAACACACCCAAACTGAGCCCCGTAATAATCCGATTTCTTCGTGGAAAGTGATGGGCCAGCGGGGGCGAACCTAAGGCAAACTCCGAAACAACCGCGCCATTACTTTCAATTTCCTGTTTAAGGCAGTGGTTTTTTGTAGGGTAACATCCCTCTATACCGGTACCAATCACGGCAATAGTGCGCCCAATATCATTTAATGCGCCTTCGTGTGCCCTGCGATCGATACCTGTTGCCAAACCGCTTGTGACATTAAGTTGAACTGCACTTGCTTCTTTCGCCAATTGAAAAGCATTGCTGAGTCCATATGGACTAGCTTTTCTGCTGCCGACAATCGCTAGTTGGTCCGTGTTAAGTAAATCAGGGTTCCCCTTCACATAAAGCAAAGCAGGGGCATGATCGATTTCCTTTAATCTTTGGGGATAACGACTATCTTCATAACAGACAATGAAATTACCATCTTTTGCACTCCATTCTAGAGCCTTTTGTACCCCACTATTAGAGTTTGCCATCAGCCGAGCACTATTAAACTCGCCCAACAATTCTGGATTAACACCCCGAGAGACAAATCCTTGAGAAGTAGAGCTTAATATTGACGTGAGATCGCCAAAGATCGAAAGAAGTTTAGAAAACTTTTGATCAGAAAGGGTGGAGTAATGGCTAAGGAATAGGTATTCCTGAAGCGGAACTGAAACCATATTTCATCCTTGAATAATGGTGTTTGTAAGTGCTTACTATGCCTGAGACACCTATTTTAAGGCGACACTACTTTATTATATAGCTGTGCAGGTTCCGTGCTGCTAAGAATGAGCGCGTAGCTTAGGTCATCAAAAGTTCGGTATACTAAGACGGTGCCTATTTCCTTGCCAGGCAATTCCAGACGCTCTCGTTTGAACGCTGTGCTCATGCGCTCACGCAATGACATCTTGTCGCGCTCAACTTCATCCGTCATTAGAATGCTTTCTTGCTGAATTGACAAAATATCGCCGATCACCAAGTTGTCATTTTTTCCGAGATCAATAACAACCGTGTCCAACTGCGATGCCATCGTTTCGGCACCCTGAAATGAAATAATATTGCCAGCTAGGTCTTCTGCCGGCTCCGTAGGAAAAATTGTCGCATCAATTCGAGACTCCTCTCGAACCAAAAAGCGATCACCTACTCTAATTTCCTTACTGCTATTGTTGATCAGCATTTTTCGCAAACCTGGTCCCTCATTAGCAGAGATAGTCGCGAAGCCCAGATATTCTAATTCTAAACCAAGAATCACATCACCCGACTCATCCGTGTAACTTGTGCCCTCACGATAAATTTCAAATGACGTCGTGCCTTCTGGCCATGATGTGCCTTTTGCATAAACTTCATCGCCAGTGCCTATCGCTAGATTGTCACCAAGGTTCGAGACAATATAAGGAGCTTGTGTGTACAGTTCCGGAGCTACAATTCGATTTCGAGTAAAGCTATTCTCGATAGATTCCAGTGATATTGCGGGTATTGCACTGGAAAGCGAAACCTCTCTAATTTGAGGCTCCAAATTAACGGTTTCTCGATTTCCGCGCTTAAGCAAGATTCTTGGCGATCCACCTACCGTGCTGATTGTGAGAATGTCACTTGGGTAAATTAAATCGGAATTGTCTAAATAAGGATCTGGTTGCCATATTTCTGACCACCTTTCCGGATCTTGCAGAAACTGGCCGGCAATATCCCATAAAGTGTCGCTATCTTTCACTATATAGTCACTTGGATATTCTGCGCGCAGCAGACTGCTTTGTGAATAAGCTTGAAATTGCACAAAAAAAGTGAGAAACAATGCAACTGTTAGCAGTAAAGGCTTTATTACCCGGTTCTTCATCATTAAAATCCCTACCTGAGAGGCATTGATATATTAGCAATACGCACCCATTATCACTAGAAGCAGTTCATATTCTGTGATCAAGGCTGAATTTTCACTAACCTAGGTTTCAACAGGCAATGGCTATATTAGAAATCCTGGAGTTTCCGGACCCCAGATTAAGAAAAATCGCGACCCCAGTTACTGTTTTCGACTCCAAACTCGAAGACTTGATAAAGGATATGGTCGAAACTATGTACGATGCTGTAGGCATCGGACTTGCGGCCACCCAAATTGATGTTCATAAGCGAATTTTGGTCATCGACGTTTCCGAATCAAAGGATAGCTCTCTGGTGTTCATTAATCCAAGTTTTGAGATAATTGAAGAAGAATTATCTGACTATGACGAAGGCTGTTTGTCTGTACCTGGATTTTACGAGACCGTGTCACGTCCTCAGCGGGTGCTAATTAAAGCGCAGGATCAAACTGGAAAAGCCTTTGAGCTTGATGCGTCAGGAATACTTGCTGTATGCATTCAGCATGAAACTGATCACTTGGATGGAAAATTGTTCGTAGATTATCTCAGCCCACTTAAAAGACAACGTATCCGTAGTAAACTCGAAAAAGAACATAAGAAGTCTGCTTAAAACAGTGTCCAAACTAAAAATAGGCTTTGCCGGCACGCCAGAGTTTGCCGCCGCTCATTTAGCTAAACTGCTAAATACTGATTTCTCTCCCATTGCCGTTTTTACGCAGCCTGATAGGCCCGCCGGGCGTGGCAAAAAATTACATGCCAGTCCGGTAAAATCTCTAGCGATGCTAAATGCAATAGCTGTTTATCAACCAAGCAGTTTAAAAACAGCAGAATCGGAGAACTTGTTTAAAAAGCTTGAACTAGATCTATTGATCGTAGTTGCCTACGGACTAATCTTGCCTGACAGTATTCTTAAGATACCTACCTTTGGCTGTATTAATGTTCATGCTTCCCTACTACCGAAATGGCGGGGCGCCGCTCCCATAGAGCGGGCAATCCTTGCAGGTGACTCTGAATCTGGCGTCACAATCATGCAAATGGACGCCGGTTTGGATACCGGCGACATGCTTCATAAAGTAGCGGTGAACATCAACATTGATGATAGCCGCCGAGACTTAGAAAACAATTTAATTACTGCCGGTATTCAAGGCCTAATTCACACTCTCAGCCAGTTCCATACATTAAGGCTGACAGCACAGAAACAGAGTGACTCAGCTACAAGCTATGCAGCTAAGCTGGATAAGATTGAGGCCTTGATTGATTTCAACCAAAACGCCGAAATCGTCAACAGAACCATTAGGGCCGGAATTGGCAGAATGCCGGCTTATGCGTTTCTTGAGAGCGAAAGACTGCGCTTGCTAAAAGCCACACCAGCTAAGACATCAGTTGATGTGAGGCCTGGCACCATTATCGAAG
>JBLHTH010000177.1:0-6150 GCA_047627195.1 Pseudohongiellaceae bacterium
ATTACCTGCCGTGGGGACTTGCGCTGTTTATTGGTTTTGTATTCGTACAGTCCTTGTTTTTTAAATTTAGCAATTCATTTGAGACCCAGCACATATTTGGCACGATTGGCCAGTGGATGGAAGGCATCGGTTTTTTACAGTTTGCCGCTGCCGGGTTTGCAGCCTACGGGGGCTACACAATTGGCACAATCGAGCTAATTGCAACGATTTTGGTTCTAGTAAGGAAGACACAGGTCTTTGGTGGCGCGCTGGCTTTTGGCGTTATTTCTGGTGCTATCTTTTTCCATCTTTTCACTCCTCTTGGAGTCAGCGTCATTATCAATGAAGCTGGCGATCGCGACGGTGGACAGTTATTTGCAATGGCGGTTTTAGTGTCGCTGTCTGCAGGGGCGGTTGTGTATTTACGACGCGCCGATCTTGGTGCATTTTTGGGGAAATAGGTTTGAGAAAATAATCTCGGGAAAAAAGGAAGCATCCATTTGAAACTTAGAGCGTTAAGAAATCTCTATTTGTCTTTTTGGGGTCTATTTTTGATATCCCTTAGCGGTTCAGCACAGGCTATTGATCCGGTGTACACCGGTTACTTCAACGATAACGCGATAAGTGGATACGACGCGGTCGCCTATTTCACGCAAGGCAAACCGGTCACCGGCTCTGCTGATTTTACTTTTGATTATATGTACGCAACCTGGAAATTTTCATCTCAAGAACATTTGGATATGTTCACAGCTGAGCCGGCCGCTTATGCGCCGCAGTATGGTGGTTACTGTGCTTATGCTATAGCTAACGGGGATACAGCCAGCGCCGAACCAGATCTCTGGACAATCTATGACGGTAAATTGTATCTAAATTACAGCCGCAAAATTAATGTGCGCTGGACAGAGGACATTCCTGGCTACGTTGAGAAGGCCAATAGGCAGTGGAAGCTTTTTATGACCGAGTATTCAGGTTGATTTACAAGAGTCGAAAAAGGTGACCGCTTAACTAGAGGCGGCCTTTTTTACTAATTAAAAACTAGATTTTGTAGTGGAACTCAACAGCTAAAGTTCGCGAACCCAAATATTTCGATAGGAGACTATTTGACCGTGGTCTTGCAAAGTTATTGGCATTTTACCACTACAGTCTTGCAGCCGGCCGTTTTGAGAATAGGGTTCGCATTGGGTTTTATACTCAGGTTCTGTGGTGTATGTAGTTCCCAATATCTCAACATGGTTTTGAATTAGTAGTCCATTTTGAAAAACAGTGACAAAGGCAGGAGTTTCTAGCTGACCGTTGTAGTAGCGGGGGGCGCTAAAGGTGATGTCGAAGCTTTGCCACTCACCGGGTGGCTTGCTGGCGTTTACTAGTGGCGCATATTGTAAGTAGATAGAGCCAGCCTGCCCGTTAATGTAAGTTGGGTTGTCCCAGCTATCAAGAATTTGTAATTCAAACAAAGAATGAAGAAATACTCCGCTGTTGCCACGGCTCTGACCGGATCCTTCTATAGTGGCACTTGGCCGCCATTCGAGATGTAACTGCATATCACCAAAAAGCTGCTTAGTCTTGATGGTCCCCGCGTCACGTTGCACAGTCATGACTTGGTTTTCAATCATCCAGCGTGCAGGTTCATCGTCTGCGGTTCTTTCCCATGCCAATAAATCATTCCCTGAAAACAAAACAATAGCATCACTAGGCGCGTCTCCAGTCATAGAGCTTTGAACTAAAGCCGGCTGGGGTTCCATCGGCTGTTCTACTTGACCTGAGGCAGAGGCGCTCATTATCAAGCTTACTGATGCCGTGATTAACGTCTTTCTTGAGGCTATGCTTAACACCTGTGTTAACAATAGGTTTTTCATTTTCGCTCACTAAAATTAAAAGTAGTGTTATCGAAAGAGTGTTCGTTTGCGACGTGAATTTCTCTAGCAAAGAGAATCAAGAAATAAGATTCATATCATCGTCCCATTGCGCGGTGACATTCCTTTTAGATTGATCAACACATTTTGCTAGCCATATATCTTCATATGACTTGCCGTGCTTTTTGAGGACGTTTTCCGGCACGCCATCCCAAACATTAGGTGTGTTTCCTACATAGCCTAAATCTTTGAAACCTAGCTCTGTGGTGTAATAACCGGTCATCGTTAAGTTGCGCATCAGACTAAAAAAGCTGATGCCTGGTTGCAGCTCAGCTTCTTCATTGTCAACGTAGGCAATGCTGTCGCAAATCTTAAGACGCTGCGGCTCACTAATATTGATGAAGTTGGCGCTGAACCTTTCTAAAGAATAAGAGTCGAGCCAGGCTATGCCGCCCCGCAGTGGAAGTTGATAGCGCTCTCGGTCTTTCGCCATGAATTCAACAAAGTCAGGCAGGCCAGCGTCCAATGCTCCGCCATTAGGATGGTCTGACGGTAGGATGATATCGCACAAAACCGCGATAGTAAGGAGCTCGTGTTCGCGAAAATAATCCTCTGCAAATAGCTCAGCGTCGGATTCCTTTTCTATCTCGGTTCTGCCATATGAGTAGTCTGTGGGCAAAGCCTGCCAAGCGCGCGCTTCGCCTTCGCCAGCATAGCTTTTAGATGTTACTGAGCTTGCAATGACGCCGGCGGCCATGGGGGCAAGCAAAAGTGATTTTAAGGTTTCTCTTCGATTCATTTTTTCAGCACCTATAAATTCTGTTGTTTGAATTGATCGACAATATAGTCTGCCTGACGCCATGCCAGCGCCATGATTGTCCAGGTGGGGTTCTTGTCTGCTTGGGAAACAAAGGTGCCGGCATCAGCAACAAAAACATTCTTAGCATCGTGGAGCTGGCCAAATTGATTAGTCACTGAGGTTGCTGGATTATTGCCCATTCTAGTAGTGCCGACTTCGTGAATGATTTCTCCCGGTTTGGCTAGTCCGTATTGGCGATCTGCACCAGGCTTGCTGCCAAGCAATGTTCCGCCGGCATTCTCCAAAATCTCTTCCATGGTATCTTGCATGTGTTTAGCTTGATTGATTTCGTGTTCGCTCCATTGGTAATCAAATCGAAGCACAGGGATGCCCCACTCATCGACAACCGTGGGGTCTATCTCACAGCGATTACTATACTGCGGCACGCTTTCTCCACGACATGCAATACTAAGACGCGATCCATAGAATCTCTTAATGTCATCGCGCAGTTGATTGCCGTAGCCACCAACTCTCTCGCCGATATACTCGTTGTATTGATTTGCGGCAAAGCCGAAACCGTAAGAAGGCATAGTCATGCCTCCGCCTATTTCAAGATGATAGCCGCGACTGAAGTCCAGTTTTTCGTTCTCTAACCACCACGGTGTATAAACATGCATGCCGCCAACACCATCTTCGTTATAGATTTCTCTGTCCATCAACTCTGGGATAAAAGCGGCTCTACTTGCTCCGGTGGAATCGTGTAGATATCGACCAACGTGATCACTGGTATTGCCCAAACCGTTTTCGTGCTGTGCGCTTTTCGAATTCAAAAGGATGCGTGCAGAACTGCAAGCCGAGGCTGCGAGCACTACAGTGCGCCCGCTCATTGTTGTCTCTTGACCGGTTTCTTTGTTGATATAGGAAACGCCAGTAGCGACACCTTCGCTATTGGTGGTTACCTCCCTAACCATTGAGTTAGTGTAGAGATCAACTCGTCCTCCTTTTAATGCTGGCATTACTAGCACTGTACCGGCCGAAAAATCAGCATGTATGCTGCAGGCCCGACTACATTGTCGACAATAGAAGCAGACTCCACGCTCGTCGTTTATACGCTTGGTTAGTATCGAGAGTCTGGAAGGATAGACTGGGACATTAGATTTTTTTGCGCCATCGATAAAATATAGTTCGTGCAAACGAGGTTTCGGAGCCGGCAAAAAAAACCCATCAGGATCATTTGGCAAGCCTTCGTTGCTGCCAAAAACGCCGATCATTTTGTCGACTTTATCATAATAGGGTTTCACATCTTCATAGCCGATGGGCCAGTTGTCTCCGAGGCCATCGCTGTCGTGTCGCTTAAAATCTAACGGACCAAATCTTAGAGAAATTCGCCCCCAGTGATTAGTGCGACCGCCAAGCATGCGGCCCCGCCACCAACGGAAGTCCGTATCACCTTTATTGGTGTATGGCTCGCCGTCTATATCCCAGCCACCGATACAAGAATTGTAATCACCAAAGGGTCGGCGGCGCGTACTGGCCCCGCGCCTCGGAGATTCCCATGGGTTGCGAAGTTGGGTTCGCTGTTCATCATCGGCGGGATCGTAATAATCGCCCGCTTCTATTAATGCGACTTTGAGCCCGGCATTGGCTAGTTGATAGGTTGCCATGCCACCACCAGCGCCCGAGCCCACTACAATGACATCATATTCTTGTTCGGCCATACAAAAACTCCACTTTAAGAATCATGCTTTTAGAAGCGCAGTTGGTTAACCGTGTTGTAGCTGTAGGTGATAGAGTTGATGCCGTCGCTGGGGTTGTCGTGTTCTATAAAATAATGTTCAAATCCGGCGATGTCTGCCATTGAGAAAATATCAGCAAAATCGATAATACCGCGGCCTACGTCGGCCATCTCGCCACCTACTGCTTGATCCTTAACGTGCAACATTGTGAACCTGCCAGGATACTTTCTGAAAAAGTCTCTGGCATCAATGCCCGCAGTAGCGGCCCAATAAAGGTCCATTTCAAAGAAAACTAGATCGTGATCAGTTTGCTCAAGCAATACGTCATAGCCCATGCGGCCATCATGCTTGTCGAATTCGAAATCATGATTGTGGTAACCCATTTTAATGCCGGCACTTTTACTGGTTTCGCCGGCGCGGTTGAGTAAATCTGCGATACGAGCATAGTTGTCGTATTCTCTATCAGCGCCAACCATATACGGCAGTACAATATATTTTTGCCCAATTGTGGCAGCAGTATCGATTACTTTGTTTAAGTTGTTGCGGATGGCTTCGAGCGGAATATGAGCTGCCGGCGAAGTTAATCCATTGGCATCTAATATGCTGCGAACTTGGCTTGGGGTTTTATCGAAGTAGCCCGCAAATTCCATTTCTTTAAAGCCGATTTCAGCAAGTTTTGCCAAAGTACCTTCAAAGTCTGCGCCCATCTCCGCGCGCAGGGAGTACAGTTGTAAACCTTGTGCGTCCACTCGGCTGGACTGTGCTAAAACTGGCCAGGGCAGCGACACACTAGCACCGGCTGCCGCTAATGTTTTTAGGAATTTTCTTCGAGCAAGTGTTCTGCCTAGGCTTTTGTTATTCATGCTTATCTACCTCTAGTCGGGTGACCACAGTGTATCGAAACATTTCGCTGGAACATAGCGCTTGAAAATCAATGCGTGGAAAATTAAGCTTAGTAGGCCGCGTTCAGTGACTATGACTAAGCCGCTAGATTGGGAGCCAAGTGCTGCCAGCCTTATTGGATTTTACAGCGGCATCAACAAACTGGAGTCCTCTAAGTCCGTCCTGTGCTGTTGGCACTAAGGAGTCCTTAAGGTTACCCTTTGCTTGAATTAAATCTGCAATGTCTTGATAGAGGTTGGCAAAGCCTTCAAGAAAGCCTTCAGGGTGGCCGGCGGGAATTCGAATTCCCCCTATGGAATCGCTGCTACCAGCACCGCCTCGAGAAAGCGTCTGAGAAGGTTCATTTAAAGGCGTAAATATGAGGTAATTAGGGTTTTCTTGCTTCCATTCGATGCCTGCTTTCTCGCCGAATAGACGCAAATAGAGCCCGTTTTCCTTGCCGGTGGCAATCTGACTAGCCCAAAGCATTCCTTTAGTACCGCCGCTATAGCGCAGCAATATGTGGGCGTTGTCATCGAGGCTGCGCCCGCTTACGAACGAGTCCAAATCTGCTAGAAGTGACTGTGCCTCCAAGCCGCTGACAAACTCCGCTAGGTGAAATGCGTGCGTGCCGATATCGCCAATACTGCCCCCTGCGCCTGCTTGAGCTGGGTCTGTTCGCCATGCCGCTTGCTTTTGTCCGCTGGTTTCAAGGCTTGTGGCCAGCCAGTCCTGAGCGTATTCGACTTGGATAAGCCTTATGTTTCCTAACATGCCATTGCTAACCATTTTTCTAGCTTGGCGGATCATAGGATAGCCGCTGTAGTTGTAAGTGACTGCCAGCATTGCTTCGCTGCTTTGGGCAATCTCAACTAAGGCTTTGGCCTGCTCGAGGGTCGAA
>JBLHTH010000178.1:0-6142 GCA_047627195.1 Pseudohongiellaceae bacterium
GCAAACAAGATACACTATTGCGTAAAAGCGCACATAGGCTAAAAGAAGGTTAAAAGGGGACAGATTTATTTTTCGTGAATAGAAATCAGACCTCTTTAACTAATCGCTGAGCTTGATGAATCTGGACAAGGTTTTGGATTGGAGATAGCCTATCAACTCCTAGTTATACAAGAGCAGAAGTGATGCAGGTTATTTGCCTAGATTGTGGCATGAGCGTCGATGATGATACTGATTATTGTCCGAAGTGTGACAACGCGCTTAATCTCCAACACGACGGTTCGACTATCACGGTTGATATTGCGCACCAAGGTGAGCGTATTAGTGAGGCGCTCCACAAAATGCAGAGTGAGATTGATTCAGCCCGAAAAGGTGTGTCCAAGTGCATTCGTCTTGTTGTTGGTTCAGGGCTGATTCGTGAAGAGGTCTTATTGGTGCTGCGCGATTTAAAATTCCGTGGCGACGTCATCGGTTTTGAGCCTGAATCCTATAACTCCGGCGCAGTGCTGGTAAGACTCAAGTAGCCGCATTTATAAGTTTGAAGCATAGGTTGTAGAAATATTAATTACATTAATAACCAAACCCCATTCTTTGTGCGGGGATTTGGATTTTCATTAATTTATCAGAGCCGCCTGTATACCCTTGAAGATCTCGCCAAATAGGCGACAGCGCAGACTAAGTGGGCAGATTTTATCTGGAACTAACTCAAGTATGGGAAGATACTCGAAAATGCACAGCCTTAGTAAGTCAACAAAAACTGAGTCGGACAGAAGTCAGAGAGGTCATAGTGGAAAACACCGAATCCCTTAAATTGCTTGGTAGTTCGATGATCTCGTTTACAGAGATGATTGCCTCTACCCCCTCCTGCCTTAAAGTAATCACTAAAGATGGTGTTCTACTCAGTATGAACCCCCAAGGCCTTTCTCTAATTGAAGCTGAGGGAATGCAAAATGTGCTTGGTGCGGATGTTTATAAACTCATACCAAAAGAGCATCGAGCGCGATTTATTGAGTTCAATAATCGAATTTGCAGTGGCGAGAAAGGAAATATGGTTTTCGAGATGCTGGGTATGAAAGGCGCACGCCGTTGGATGGAAACCTATGCGGCGCCCTATAAACTGACTAACGGTGAAACAGCGCATATTGCAATTACCAATGACATTACAAAGAAGGTTGAGGCAGAGCAGCAAATTCTTCTCCAGAATCAGGCGCTGGCCAACTCTGCTCGTCTTGCTTCACTTGGGCAGTTCGTTGGCGGCATAGCTCACGAAATTAACAATCCTCTGTCGGTAATCCTTGGCAAGCTCACTCTGCTAGAAATGAAGTTGAAAAATGACGGTATTGAAAAAGCTGAGATATTGAGCGAGCTTGGGAAAGTGATCAGTACCACAGAGCGGATATCCGACATCATCAATAATTTAAAAACGTTCTCGCGAGACCCTCAGCGAGATGCTCAAAAAAAAGTACCGCTGGCCAGTATAGTTAAAGACACGCTTAGTCTTTGTTTTGAAAACTTTCGCCTCAACAATATTTCCTTAAGCTATGTGATCGATACTGAAATCACAGTCGAGTGTCAGAAAGTACAAATATCACAGGTGCTCATGAATTTGGTGAATAATTCGTTTGACGCCGTAAAGGCTGGCAATGAAAGGTGGGTTAAGATAGATGCCGGTATTAAGGGCGATACTATCACGATGATGGTTACTGACAGTGGCAAACGAATATCAGAAAATATTTCAGAACAAATGCTCACCCCTTTTTTCACTACCAAAGAAGTTGGCGAGGGGACAGGCCTTGGGCTCTCTATCTCTTCGCAAATTATGAGCAGTCACGGCGGTAGGCTTTACTACAATAAGGAAAATCAGCACACACAGTTTGTGCTGGAATTTCCCTTGCCGTCATAAATAAAGGTGAAGCCGCTAAACATCAATGTTCTCATTGTCGACGACGAAAAGTTTATCGGGGAGATATGGGAAGAAATTTTCGACATCTTAGGCTGCCGTGTCTTTGTTGCAGAGTCTATCGATAAAGGTATCTCAATATTGACTCAACACAACATACAGCTCGTCATTACGGATTTGCGTATGCCGGAAGCAAACGGGAGCTTATTATTGGATTATTTAACAGGTTCTTGCAAAAGGGATATCGACATTTTTGTTTGTAGTGGATTCTCTGACGAAAATAAGGTGATACTGGAGAGAAGTAATGTTATCCGGATGATCGCTAAGCCTTTTTCAGTCGTGGCTGAATTGGATTACTTCAGAAACTTTCTTTCGATGCCAAGAAAAGGCTTTTAGAAACGCTAATAAGAAAGTAACTTAAATGCCAAACTAGGTATTCTCGGCTATTACGTTAGACCTTGCAAGATGTTAAAGACTTGGAGGAGTCTACTGCATTGTTGTCGATTACTGAGTAAAAGCAAAGAATACTTTTGACATTTGTTGACACAGTATTTGTAAGAATAATTTTAACTACAGTTTTAATTGCGGTTTTAGCAATGAATTTAAGAACAGTTCCAACAAAACAAAGTAAAAAGAGAAATAATTGCTAATGGATCAACTTAGGTTAAAATCGCTGGATAAATTTATTGATCCCCAGTTCACCGCTGATGGCAAAAAACGTGCGTCTGTGGCGCTTCAATCGTTGAAAACACTTTGGTTCAATACCGGATCAATGTGCAATCTTAGCTGTGATAACTGTTATATCGAATCAAGCCCCCATAACGACAGGCTTACATATTTAACTGTGCAAGACGTCGCCTCTTATCTCGAGGAAATTGAAACGCTGCGGTTGCCTACTGCGCTAATCGGTTTCACTGGCGGCGAGCCTTTCCTGAATCCTGACTTTCTCAATATTCTTCAACTAACTCTTGAAAAAGGATTTGGTGCTTTAGTGCTGACCAATGGCTTCAGACGCATTGAACGCTACAAAGCAGAATTGCTTGCATTGAATAAGCGCTACGGCGATAAGCTTCAGCTTCGCATCTCTCTAGATCATCATAGTTCCTCTATTCATGAGAAAGAGCGGGGTGCTCGAACGTTTGACCCCGCACTAAAAACAGCCAAGTGGCTTTTTGACCAGCGCTTCAGGTTAAGTATTGCAGGGCGTGCAATTGAGTCAGAAAGTCAGCTTGACGCCATGCAGGGATATCAAGATTTGTTTAAGGAATATGGGATTGGATTGAATGCAAATTCCTCTGAGCACTTAGTTGTTTTTCCTGAGATGGATCTTGAGAAAGACGTTCCGGAAATTACCGTCGACTGTTGGGATATCCTTAACAAAAAACCTGAGCAACAAATGTGCTCATCTGAAAGAATGATTGTAAAACACAAAGGAAACGACAAGCCCGCAGTTATGCCATGCACATTGCTAGCCTACGATCCGCAATTTATTTTAGGTGCTACTTTGAGCTTTGCTGAAAAAAGGGTTCAATTGAACCATAAGTTCTGCGCCCAGTTCTGCGTGCTTGGTGGGGCGTCTTGCTCGTCCACTGCCTGATATGATCTCTATTGTTATACCTACTTTTAATGAATCTAAAACAGGCTATCTAAAGTTAATTCTTTCTCAGCTTACATTGCTTGATGATGCGGAAGTGTTGGTTATAGATGGTGGAAGTACCGACGACACCCTTGAAATTATTCGGGGCTTTGGCGTTAATGTAGAAATACTGCCAAAAAGTTCAAGAGCAGCTCGCCTGAAAATTGGAATTGCAAGATCTTCTGGAGAGCTCATTTTACTTCACCACCCTCGAAGCCTTGTATCCGCTGATGCAATTTTATCACTTCGAAGCTGGGGCAAGGGCAACCGAGGTTTTTGGGGCGGCTTCTCTCATAAGTTTGACATCCAGCACCCACTGCTAAAATTCACCTCTTGGTATTCCAATGTTATTCGCTGTGATCATAAATCCATTCTCTACTTGGATCACTGCATATTCTTTGATCAAGAGCTAACTGGGTTGGCGTTACTTACGCCAAACGTTGAGATATTCGAAGATACAGAACTGTCTAAAATACTTAGCGGCCACTCTAGCCCAGTCAGACTTTCTGAGTATTCCACGACTTCTGCCATCCGATTTGAGCAAAACGGCATTTATCGCCAAGCCATGATGAATCAATTTTTGAAAATAGGGTATCTATTGAAGATTTCGCACAAAACCATGAACCGCCTTTATGAAAAGGGGTTGGGTCTGAATTCCTGAATCAAAAGGATATGCTCCTTAAAGTACCAATTCATTGATATCGGTGTGTGCCAGCGGTGCCCGCATCTCTCGCATAACTGCCAATTACTGGCTTGGAAATAAACAAGCGGACTTCGAAGCAGGCGAAGTAAAGTGATTGCCCTTTATACATTCCTGTAGTCAAATCACCTCAGACCTTCTTGATTTCTATTCAAATTGCACAATTGGGGTCTACTTTGAAAAGTGACTAATTACAACGTGATAGTATTCTTGCGTTAAGATAGCCATTAAATTAAACAAAACAACCAAACCAAACCAAAACCATACTGAGAAACACAGGAACTACTATGAAAAAGTACAATATGGGCCTAGTTATCGCTGTAATTACGCTTCTAGCACCACTTTTTGCAAATGCTCAAAATCTGTCTCCAACTCAACAAAAAATCGCTGTTTCAATGGCAATGGATTCGCGTACTGACGGAGAACGAGAGCGAGATGCTGACCGTGATCCGGTAAATGCGATGGAATTCGCGGGACTAAAAGATGATATGACTGTCATCGAGTTTTTGCCTGCAGGACAGGCTTACTACACAAAAATTCTTGGCCCTGTCCTGGTGGATAATGGTCACTTGATGGTGGTTGACTCACAGTCCACGTTTGATAGCTGGGACGAGTCGTGGACTGCGGATGAGAAATACGCAATGACTCATCAAGTACCAATCGAGTCCGCTTACATTGGAAGCGAAGGCCGTTACTCTATTGAAGAACTAAAGTTTGGCGTACCCGACAACAGCGCTGATATGTTTCTTTTTGTGCGTGAATACCATAACTTCAACTTGGAAGATGCCGCTCGCATAAACGTCAAGGTTTTTGATACTTTGAAGCCGGGCGGAAGCTACGTCGTTATCGATCACACTCGCCGTCATATGGCCCCGGAAACCGGCGTGTCTGGCCGTAGAGAAGACCCTGTGTCCGTAATCACTCAAGTCTTAGCTGCAGGATTTTCATTGGATAGAGTCTCCGATATGTTTTACCAAGAAAGCGACGATCTAACTAAAGAAGTTGGCCAAATTGCCAATATGACAGACCGCTTTTTCTTTGTATTCAAGAAGCCTGAATAAAATAGAAACGAGTTGGGACGAAAGGCTGGCCTCTCATTGAGTCCAGCCTTTTTTTATGTACGTGCATTAGTAAATATTTATCAGTTTTAAAAGCAAGAAACTTAGGGGCTTTTTGTGATGCTCTCGCGCTATCTTCCTGCCGTTGCTTAGTAGATCGAGGTTGGAGTCGACGAGGCTTAGTTTCCCATCAATTTGTGAGCGATAGGTTAATGGTTGAAATAATCTCCGACTGGGTTAATACGAAGCGGACTTAGGTATTGTGCGTGTTTTTCGATACAGGCCACAGTACTAAAGTATCGGACATTCAAAGAGCCATTTTCGAAGCGAGATAGTGTTCTCTGTTAATATTCCGATCGGTCATTTAAATCATTGACCCAAACACCTTTTATTAATATGGTGAGAGAGTGCGTAGCCGTAAGTTAAAATATCCCTAACAAGTTAACACCAATTGAAGGGACGCTATCGTTGGCATGGGCTATCAGGCGACACATACTAAGTGTTTTTCTAAAAGGAGAAAACGATGAGAACAACAAGCTTTTGATAAGCCACTTTTATCGTTTATATTGGTTTTTGCTATCATTGGCAAGCTGCCAATATTAGGACTAAGTTCTACAAGCTTCACATGGTTACGAGGATTTCACGCTGGAGATTCTTCGCCGATCTAGACCTCCTCGCTTGGCCCTGCTGACTTGGTTATAGTGTCTTCACAAACGCGGCTAACGCCAGCGGAACAATGCCAGCGGAACAATGCCAGTAGAATAATGCCAGTAGAACAATACCAGTAGAACAATAATAAGAGGTGATATAAATGTCGACACCCGAAAGTTCTAAAAGCAACCCTTCAGCCA
>JBLHTH010000179.1:0-6122 GCA_047627195.1 Pseudohongiellaceae bacterium
TGGCTCGGTACGGAATCCCCTTAATCAAAGGATAGAGTTTTGAGTCTGCGCTTAGCAATGAATTCGCTCGATTGCCTTGTCCATCCACAAGCTCAATCGTCCAATCCAGCAGTTCTGAAGCGTCGTCTTCGGCACTACTCAGATCAGTTTCCTCAAGATTTTGTTCTGCCTCGCCTTCCCAATCGGCGGGAGTGCTAGAGATTCCTGCCGATGATAGCGAAGCCACCAACACTTGGCCGCTAACCGGCTCACCCAATGTAAAATTCACGCGAGCGGTCTCCCTAGCAAATCCTTTGTCCCATGCCACAACTAAAGAATGAGTATCCAGCTCGTCAAACTTTAGCTCATTGGCTACCTCATACCATCGGCTTAGATTAAATGTCTCAACTTCTCCCCCATCGCCATCCAAAGTAGATAACTCGATATCATTTTCAAAGTCCACGACAATATTTTCGTTGGAATCTGAAAATTGATTAATAAAAAAAGTATTGGGAAGCCAGTTTGCACCATAGCGAGCATCTTTTAACAGGGGCAAGTATTCAAGATTGTCGTTAAAGACGATTTCCAAAAATGCACTGAAGTAAACTCTTGCCACATCACGCTGCGCTTCTCTAGGCATAAGCCTGCTAGTATCCAGAGACCAGCCTCTAAAAGGCGAGGTGTCCATGTTCTCCCATGTGGTATTAAATTGACCATGGTTGGCACCAACAATATATAGACTTGAACGAAACCGATAGTCCTCACCACTAAAGCCAACACGAGAATATTGACCTATACCTTCAAATGATTGTACGTCGCCGTCCATGTTTCCGTGTACCGTCAGATAATTCACATCGGAAACCGGAGTCGGCCGCTCCCGCGCCTCGTACTGCCCATATACCGGGGCAATGGCGATAACTCCCTTGAGATCAAAGTTGAAATCAAATTCCAGAGAGGCATCATCAGGATAACGGCTAAGAGAATTGAAAGCCGCAGCAACACCCACCGCTTCTCCCCCTCGCGAATGACCAATTAGTGCCAGTCTATTCATATCAATTTTGCCAGAGAAGAAATTTCCAGGGGTTGAGTTCCAATCTCTAAACTGTGACAGATGTTCCAGTAAAAGCCAGCCACGTGCATCGTTCTCTTCTTTCAGACCAGGTCGACTGGCTAAAAGGTCAACCCGCGCAGAGAACGTTCCGTTAATAAAATTTTCATCCACCGAAGCCAAAATAATTCCGCGGCTGGCAAACAACTCTCCTAAATAGTCGTAGCCTGGATCTGAATAATCCTCCATGCCATGGTTGCCGTGGACGACTAAAACCAATGGGAACGGGCCCTCCCCCTCTGGATACCAAACCCGTGCCTGCAGTGGTAACTCGGTTACATCAAAACCCCAATAACTGGTTCTTAGCCATCCCGACATTCCTTCCCAGTTATCAATTAATTTGGAACCATCAACAGACCTTGAGATAAGATCCGCATCTGCGCCAAATTCAGATCTTCGAATATCTGTACCGCTGCCATAAGTCATCTGGGCGACTTGGTAGCTTCCGGGAAGGCCTGGGTTAGAAAGATTAAGCGTCCTATCACCTAATAAATAATCCTGCAGGCTTGGGTTTGCTATTTCTTTATCATTAAATACTGCGTAGAGGCCAACAGTCAGTACCGATACACCAGCGACAACAGCGAGCACTGCTATAGGATGTTGGCGATAGCTAAAACCATATTGAACTAAGACCCCCGACCCAGCACCGATCAAAGAAAAAGCCAGCAATACAGCGGCGCCTGCAATATACCCGGTGCTGTCTTCGCCCGGAAAAACAAAAAGCATAAGCAGTGGCGCCACCACAGCTAAACGCAAACGATAGCGCTTGGGTAGTCTCATCAAAGCATAGGCAGCTGATATTAATGCCAGCCCCAGAATTATCGGAAAACCTATCCAAAGAACAAAGGCCGGTAGCTTTTGAAAAGAGAAATTGACGACATTAGATAAGTAAAAAAATAGGCCTACAACGATAAGACCTACCGAAAGGACTCCGTCAGCCGCGCCGTGCCACGCTAAAGGTGTCGGTGTTACTTTGGATGCGAATACTTCGAGTTTTTGTTTTAACGTAGTTAACATAAAAAGACGCCTGCTGTAATTAATGCCCGCAAACGGAACATCAAGCTAAGATCAATACCGTAAAGGCTTAAGCTAGCATTTCTTAAAGAGGGAGAAAACCAGCATTTATCTCAAAAGAAAGAGAAGAAGAGAGCAAACAACAGAGAGTAAGAAAACGGCACAGCCGAAAAAGTTCATCACACCTTTTTTGTCGAATATAACGCAGGGGCACAACTCTGGGACTTATACCTTTTTTACGAACTCCGACTTAAGTTTCATTGCACCTATGCCATCTATCTTGCAATCAATGTCATGGTCGCCATCCACAAGCCGAATATTTTTTACTTTGGTGCCTACCTTAACCACCAATGATGAACCCTTTACTTTAAGGTCTTTAATAACCGAGACAGTGTCTCCATCGGCCAGTGATTTGCCATTGGCATCAACAATTAGTTTGTCGTCACCGTCATCCGACGTTTCAGCATTTTGATTCCATTCATGAGCACATTCTGGGCATATCAGCATAGCGCCGTCTTGATAAGAAAATTCCGAGCTACACTTTGGGCATTTAGGCAGATCGCTCATAAGTTGCTCCACGTAGTAAGCAACAGTTTAATTTGATTCATCAAGGCTTTCTTGATAGCGCGCCCCGCGCAAAATATTTACCATGCCATAGTTGCCTTCGTGGCAGGCGTACTCATAGACCTGACCGGCTACCTTCGTCATTGGCACAACAGCGGTAATTTTGTCAGTAAAAGTAGAGGGATCATCAATTGTGAACTCATAGTTGACGGTGTCTGAACTGACGCGTGAGAAACGCTCAACAAGCACTTTATCAACCGACGTTCCGGTGGAGCCAAAACTTGCTGCTAGACCGTTAAAATTTCGGGTTTCTACGACTAAGGTGTTGCCGTCGAAATAACCCCGCGAATCACCAGTCCACAGCCTAATTTCGTCATTGAGCCAACTCATTTCACCGGCTGAATCGTAAAGCTTTACCACTCTGGCATCGTGAATCATCTCTGTCATGATCACCACGTGATCATTGCTTTGGACTATTTGGACGTTGTTGTTGTAAAGACTTGGTACAAACGGAGGACCTGCGTTGAAGCCTATGATGCAGCGCTCGGATAGCCCGCGGTCTTCGGGTCCGTCGGTACCAATTCCGCCGGCTGATATTCTCACCGGTCGAGATTCGCCCGTTGTTCCGCCCCCATAGACTCCTTGGTTGGCGATAGCGCCCTCAACCAGTGGCGGAAACTGCCCGTTGGTAGGATAGACAACATGAGAGGTGCGTACATCGTCTCCAATACCTGCGTTCTCTATCCAGAAATCATTGTAAGACTCATCCACGCCTTCGATGGCGAGTGCTCCATCTGTACTGGCATCAAAAGCTGCCTGCTGGGCCTTGATTTCCTCAACCTCCGCCGCTGACAAAAATTGGCGCTCGCCATATTCCGTTGGTCGCTGCATAGGAGTGTCGGAAGAAAAGTTCCAAACTCCCTGCAGATCCGGCTGACCCCATTGCGTTTGCGGTACCGAATAATCATCAGCGGCGAGTGCAAATACAGGCAGGAACATTGAGGCAAGTGGTATCAGTGATTTGGCGATATTCATGGGGAACTCCGCGGAAAAGCCTTTTAAGCTCATTATTATTTTGGTGAACCGGCTTAGATTACTAGGCTAATCGTTTTCATCCAACAGTAATTAACAATTAATTTTGAGCTGTAAGTTTTTAGGCTGCGATAATACAATTTTGTTCAACTAGCCAATAACAGATAAACTGTCAAAAACCTCCACCGAGCCATTCCATGTTCAGACGCCTAAAAGATTGCCACAACGTTGAAGACCTTCGCCTTTTGGCCAAACAGCGCCTTCCAGGGCCCATTTTTCACTACA
The DNA here is from genome assembly GCA_047627195.1 of Pseudohongiellaceae bacterium. Taxonomy (GTDB): domain Bacteria; phylum Pseudomonadota; class Gammaproteobacteria; order Pseudomonadales; family Pseudohongiellaceae; genus UBA9145. The sequence goes on from JBLHTH010000179.1 coordinate 3,983, forward strand.
TCGATGGGGCAGCCGATGACGAGATCACTTATCGACGCAACACCTCAGCCTTTGATGACTGCGATCTTGTGCCGAATGTATTGGCTGGGGTCCAAGAAATCGATATGTCTGTCACGGTCATGGGGCAAAAACTAGCAATGCCAGTTTTTTGCTCACCCACGGCTCTGCAAAGGCTGTTTCATCATGATGGAGAGCGCGCGGTAGCTCGTGCTGCCGAGAAGTTTGGCACCATGTTCGGCGTGTCTGCATTGGGTACAGTGAGTCTTGCGGAAATTGGCGAAATGATTTCGACGCCCAAAATGTTTCAATTTTATTTTCATAAAGACCGCGGCTTAAACGATGCCATGGTCGACCGGGCGAAGGCCGCAGGTTTTAACACCCTCGCCCTGACAGTGGACACTATTACCGGCGGTAATCGCGAACGTGACTTGTACACCGGGTTTACCTCACCGCCAAGGCTTACGTTGAAAAGCTTAATGAGTTTCGCTGTGCATCCTGGCTGGGCTCTGAATTACTTTTTAAGGGATCCTTTTGAGCTCGCCGAGCTTAAGGATTTTGTTCAACAGGGATCGAATGTCGCCGTCTCTATTGGAGACTACTTTTCCCAAATGCTCGATCAATCGATGGATTGGTCCGATGCCGAAGCTCTGCGCGCACAGTGGGGCGGGCCGTTTTGCTTGAAAGGCATCATGAGTGTCGCTGACGCCAAGAAAGCCGTGGACATCGGTGCGGACGCAATTATGGTTTCTAATCACGGCGGTCGTCAGCTTGATGGCTCGCGCTCTCCGTTTGATCAGATCGCTGAAATTGCCGATGCGGTTGGCGATGACATTGACATAATTATGGACGGCGGCGTCAGACGAGGCTCTCACGTGGTGAAGGCGTTAGCAGCCGGCGCTAAAGCTTGTTCAGGGGGCAGGATGTACCTTTACGCCCTAGCCGCTGCAGGCCAGCCTGGTGTAGAGAGGGCGCTTCAAAACATGAAGAGCGAAATAGAGCGTGATATGAAACTTATGGGCGTTACGAAGGTGTCTCAATTAAACCGCGAGATGCTTAGGTACCGAAAATAGCGAGAACTTATGCCTAAGCTATTCTTTAACCTTTCATAAACCATCCCCACCAAACAAACCATGTTGCAAGCAAGAATTCTTTGCGACCTGAGAAAATAGAGGCTGTTTAACTGCATCCAGTCCCTCGGTTAGTTCAATGTAAGTGCCCCAAGGATCAGTTAAGAACGCTATAGCCAAACCCAAAGACGGTACCTCGTTATAACCACGATCAAACTCGATTCCTTTGGCTTCAAGTGCTTTGCAAAATTCCTCAAGGCCATCAATTTCAAATCCAATATGATCTAATACTCGGCCCTTCGTTGGCACCATCTCTGTGGCAGAAGGCGCGAACGCCAAGTTGATACCAGGAAGCTGTACTGCCGGTTGGCCTATTCGAGATCCAGTTACCCCTCCAAAATTTTTCATATATCAGGCACGCATTTCTTCGCCCTGCGTGGTGGACCAATGGATATGGTGGAGTTGTATAGCATTACTATTGGATTTATTTTCTATCAATTCAACCGTCACACCGTCCGGCCCTAAAACGAAACCAATAGTATTACCGCCATCTCGTTTACCAATTCCGTTTTCCACATTGTAGCTAGGAGGCAATTCTTCGCGTAGGATCATGGTGTACCCCATATCGACTATATGAGCGACCGTAGCAAAAATATCCGTTGTCTCAAACCCGACATGGTTCACCATTGAACCCCTTGTTCCGCCTGTAGGATCGGCGGCGGTAAGAAAGACCAGCACATTAGGAAATGAGATAACTTCCCCAGTTGATTCCCCGACCTTCGCCAAGCTTCCACCGAGTTGTTTACAGCCAAATCCAATTGAGCATAAATAAGGGAACTTGAGAAAGCAGTTAACACAGCAGCTACCGTTAGCATGACTCGCATAGACTTACCTTTTTATTAGTATTGGAATGGGAATTATTTCGGCAACCATAAACGGGCTTTATCAAACTCAAGCTAATGGCATCCCAGCTTGGTTTGTAACGACGAAGACTCGTTGTTTTCGATTCCCGGCAACAACACTAATCCGCTCATTTTCTCTATCTGATGTATAGGACTGCGTTGGTCGCAGTA
>JBLHTH010000180.1:0-5835 GCA_047627195.1 Pseudohongiellaceae bacterium
CTTTATGACTGCTATGTTTTACACAAATACGTTATTTTACTAAAATCAGATTAATAAGAGCCGTAAGTAAACCGTGAAAATAAAAGAGCACTTTAGTTCTGAAGAAATTCAGCAGTTTTGCCGCCGCAGTGATCTGTTGGGCTGGACTGCTGTGGCCACAAACTGGGGAATAATCGCCTTTGCTTTTGTGCTAGTGGCGCGCTGGCCAAACCCTTTCATTATAGTCTCGGCGATGATTTTACTGGGTGGGCGACACCTAGGTTTAGGAGTGCTAATGCATGAGTGCGGTCATGGCACTCTATTTAGATCGAAAAAGCTAAATCGATTTGTCGGCACTTGGCTTTGTGCTGCCCCGGTGATGTACCGGCTGGATGACTATATGAACAACCATCTTCTTCATCACGGTAAAGCTGGAACTAATGCCGATCCAGATCTCTATCGCTATCAAAACTACCCCGTAGAGAAAAAGTCATTGCAGCGCAAGCTGCTAAGAGATGTCTGTGGGCAAACATCCCTTAATTTTTTAGAAACCTCGTTAAAACGGAATCAGGTAATAACTACCAGCGAGGAAGGCAAACGAATACTCGATTATCAGCAGCTGTTTAGTCGCTTCTATGCCCCTATCATTATGAATTTTTTGTTGCTCCTTTTACTCATGTGGTTTGGTTTTGCAGAGTTATACCTGCTATGGCTTGCTGCCTATTTTAGTATTTATATGGTCTTTTCGCGTATTAGGAACCTTGCTGAACATGCCTGTGTTCCCAATCTTCTCGATCCTGATCCGATGCTACACACGCGTACTATGGTCGCGAGTTGGTGGGAGCGATTGACCTTTGCACCTAACTCTGTGAACTACCATTTAGAGCATCATTTGTTACCCTCTGTTCCAAAGTATCGGCTGGCTTCGTTTCATGCCGCTTTAAAAGATAAAGGTCTTTTAGATAATGCAGAGATTGAAAGCAGCTACTTAGCTTTTATTAAGAAGTTAACAATTGAGCCACAATCAGCCTGAACTACGGATCAATCTGAGGGCCTTACAATGAAAGCGATGCACTGTACCGCCTACGGGTCTCCCGACGTGCTGAAGCTAAGGGAAGTTGAAAAACCTAAGCCGCTTAAGTCTGAGTTGTTGATCAAGATCGCGGCGACAGCAGTGACCTCTGGTGATTGTGAAATGCGAACCTGTAATATGCATCCAACAATGTATCTGCCTTTTAGGCTTTTTATTGGGATAATCAAGCCTCGTAAGCCAATTTTGGGTATGTATTTTTCGGGAACCATAGAGGCTGTAGGAGAAGACGTTAAAACTTATGTAGTAGGTGATGAGGTGTTCGGCACTACCGGTTTTACCATGGGCACGAATGCTGAGTATGTCTGTATTCCTGCCAGCGGCAGCTTCATAAAGAAACCCAAAAGTCTCAGTCACCGTGAGGCCGCCGCCGCTCCTTTAGGTGGTTGGAATGCTGTTCATTTCATCAGCTTGGCAAAACTTAAAGCTGGAGAGAAAATCTTAGTGTTTGGCGCTGGCGGGGCTATTGGGACATTTGCCATTGGGCTAGCAAAACTTGCAGGGGCAATTGTTACCGCTATCGATAGTAAGGATAAATTGCCGATGTTGACACAGGCGGGTGCGGACTTTGTCATCGATTATGAAGAGCAGGATTTTACTAAGAGCGATCAAAAATACGATGTAATCTTCGATGTGGTAGGCAAAAGCCCTTACCAGAAAAGTCTTGGATGCTTAAACCCAAAAGGGCGCTACATACTCGCTAATGTTGGTTTTACGCCTATGATCAGAGGCGTGTGGACATCTAAAACAACTGATAAAATTGTGATCTCCGCTATGGCCCAAGAGGCTAGGGCTGAACTCAGCGAGATAAGTGAGCTGCTAGAGGCAGGCAAGATTCACTGCGTTATCGATCGCACCTTTACTTTAGAGGAAATACCCGAAGCTCACCGCTATATCGACTCCGGGCAGAGAAAAGGAAACACCGTCGTGGTCATGCAAGCCGACTAGTTCTTCTGCGTACCATCTCCATTCATTCCCATTGCTTCATAGCGGCGCCAGCCAGCCAAGATGCCAGCTAGGCCATGGTTGCCCTCGTGACAGGCATACTCATATAGTGGCATATCGGTTCTTCTAATAGGTACCTTTGCCGACCATGGCTGATCCCAAGTTGAGGGGTCTTCAATTGTAAAATCATATTCTAATGTGTTCGCATCCACCCAGCTGAAACGTTCGCTGAGAGTCATGCTAGGTGACGATCCTCTGGAATTTTGGTCGTAGTAAAAATTCTGCGTGTGAACCAGTAAATCATCACCATCCCAACTCGCTATGGAATCACCGTCCCACTTTAACTGCTTAGTATGGTGTTCACTGTCCAGTCTTATGATCCGGGCACGATGGATCATCTCATTGACAATCATAATGTGGTCTTTAGTCTGAACCAGTTGGATATTGTTGTTGTAAGCGCCCGGGATCATTGGCGGCCCAGCACCGCCACTCATTAAACAGCGATCCGCTAAGGTTCTTGCTTCTGGACCTTCACTTAATCGTCTGCGCAGGGCAACTTGTTCTGCTCGAGCCTGCCCGACCTCGTTTCGCGCGGGCATTTTGCCGTCGGGCGGATCATAGATCAGCGAGGTTCGGCGATCGTCGATCGTTTCGACGCCGCGTTCATACCAGAATTCATTGTAAGAAATGACCCCAGGAGGATAGCCGGCGCCACCGACAGTATCGACAATTAAGTCCCTATTCTGGCGACGGTTTTCGAACGCTTCCCACTCCTTTGCTTCTTCTACAGTCAGCGTTGCTTTGTCAGCAAGTTCTGGTGGCCGGTTCAGCGGTGTTAGGGTTCGATAAGTGTAGGTTCCCTGGAGATCTGGGTGACCATACTCTGTCCGTGGAACTTCTTGTGCGCTCGACAAAGAGCTCAGATTAAAGCAAACAACAGGGATGAGAAAAAGTCGAATTACTGGCTTAGACATTAATACCTCCATCAGTATCGATTGTTTTTATTTTCGACGAGGTGAACTTATGAAAATAGGCTGAAGAAGGGGAATATGCAAGCAAAAACCGCAGCTGCTCTAGCTATATCACAATCTATAATGTTTTTGGGATTCTGCCGCATTATTGGACTGAATGATTCATAAAACGTTTATTCTATGAATCATGCAGATCTATAAGGGGCAACTAATCAGCAGGGGGGCAAGTTGCAGACTTCTCTTATCTGAAGCTGTACCTAACACCAACAAAGGTCGCTCTGGGCGCGGCTGCGCCTAAAAAACGTGGCACGGTTAAATTTTCGATGATTGGCACTTCTAGCTCGCCTGGTTCTTCTCCAAGTATACCAAATGTTTCAAACTCTTCGTCAAACAGGTTGTTGACCCTCGCGAAAAGCTCGAAGTTTTCAGCTATCTGATACCGGGCGCGAACGCTGACTACAGAATAGCCATCAATTTGGGCTAACTGATTAGATTCGTCCCCGCGTAACCTTTGACCGCTGTTGCTAACCAAATCCAAACCAATGTTTAAGCCGTTATCAAACATATAGTCAGCAACCGCTTTAAATTGATTTCGAGGAATACCAGGGATTGAATCGCCACGGGAAATCGATATTTCACCATCATTGTCAGCGAAGTCATGATTTGGACTAAGCGCCTTAAAATCATCTTCGAATGTTGCATCGACAAAGCTATAAGACGCCATCCAGTTTAAATTTTGCCATTTGCCGCGAAGGCTGGATTCAAATCCTTGGCGCCGTGTTTTGTCTACGTTGGCAAACAATCCGGTAGACCTTCCCGTGGTTTGAAAAAGAATATCGTCTTTGCTTGTCGTGTAATACACACCGGCCGAATAGATTAGATTTTGTATTGTGCCTCTTGCGCCGAATTCAAAACTCTCAGCAACGACATCACTCAGCGGCGGGTCGGCTAAGAATGCGTTGGGTAGGCGACATTCAAAATTCACATCGTCGGGATCGTCTCCGCGCTTGATTGCAAACTGGACAGCTAGATCGAAAACCCCTTCGTTACAGGCAAGTTCAATGGGAGTTGGGGCTCTGGATGATTCGCTGTAGGAGGCATACAGATTCAATCCCTCTGTGGCTTGCCAGGTGATGCCTAAGGAAGGGTTCAGGCGGGTAAATCGATGACTGCCGTTGAGCTCTGGGCGAAGACCTGAACGGTCCCTCAAATCGACGTCAGTGCGGTTGCCTCGTGCAGAAAATGTCACCGCGACCGTGTCAGAAAAATCGACAGTGTTGGTAAAGTATAGACTTGTTGTCTCTGTTTCTGTGTTAATTGACGTGGCTCCTTCGTCGACAAATGTTCCGGTACCAAGTCCTCGAGTTAGTCTTGATATGGGATCAATATTTGCAAGCTCAAGTACAGACGTAAAGTCAGACTCTCCGTTGAAGTAGGACGCGCCGATAACCAATTGCCCGCTATAGCCAAAGAAATTTCCCAGCACAGTGGTTTGAAAAACTGCGCCTTTACTTATTTGAGTGCGGTTACTGATGTTATTGATTGCTTGATCTGAAAGAGCACCAGTTCCGGTCAGATCGCCTGCACCAAATCCTTGAAGGTTAAACTCCTCGTCCTCTCCTGCCTCGGCCACTGCTAGGTTCAAAAAATCTTCCAATTCATCCGCATTGGAGAATTGGTTGTCGCAGATATCATCATCGTCAAAACCAAATTCTTCTAAATCATCGTCTTCTAGCCCCTCTATCAAAGTAGGGGAATTACCTAGATTGCATACGCTAAAATCTGAACCATCACCGTTAAAGGCGTCAGTATCATTGTTTCGGTAAAACGCGTTTGCAGCAATATTAATGTTTGATGAGATCTCATGACTGAAATCAAAGTGATACATAGACATGTTGTTGGCGGTGATGTCTGGGCCAGTGAAAATTGCTTCACGGTCCAGTGCCAGCAACTCTGCCGGGGAAGAGCCATTGCCTGTAAGGTCCGATTCTCCTAGCTGGTAACTAAATTCCGCTTTGCTAGTTTGTGACCGCCAAGCAAGACTGCCATAAAAATTTATCGCATCGGAATCGGATTCATCTCTCCAGCCTTCTTCATCAAAATACTCAACGTTAACGTAATAAGCGAAGCCTTTGTCAGGGTTGTCACTGCTAGGGTTAAAATTTCCACCGAGCTCTGCATTTGCTCGTGTTCGGCCAAACGAACCACCTGAAAATTCTATGTTGTTGTCTTGGAAATTAAAGCCATTTTTCATGTTAATAGCTAGCGAACCACCGAGGCTGTTTTGACCAAAAAGTGGATTGGACCCGCCGGACAGTGTGATGCTGTGAATAGCCGACTGCGGCAACAGATCCCAATTTACGGCGTCGCCTAGAGGTTCGTTGATGCGATTGCCATTTTGGTAAACAGCAAGGCCCTGAGCGAGGCCTAACAGAGGCGATGCAGTAAATCCCCGATATTGTAAGTCTGGTTGGAGTGGATTGTTCTGAGCATCATTAAGAGAAACACTGGTAAAGCTTTGCTTTAGAAAATCCGCGAGGCTTTGTGAATTGCTGCTTTTGAGATCTTCTGCCGAGCCAGTCTGTACGGGAAAGGGGACTTTACCTCTTTCTATGCCGGCGCCGAACGGAACAACTCCAATAACGACAATCTCTTCGGTGGTTTGAGCCGTCGCCGCCAGTCCATGGCATGAGGCTAGCAATAGTACGGCTTTTGCCAGGCGTCTCGTCATTGTTTGTTCTCCAGTGTCAAAAGTCGCAAATCGGCCTACTTATGCGAAATTTCTATAATTAGTTCCGAGCCTAAAAGTCAGGGGCTAGGGCGTTGTTTGCTAGCTCTGAGACTCTAAAC
>JBLHTH010000181.1:0-5750 GCA_047627195.1 Pseudohongiellaceae bacterium
CTCCCGATACTCGAAATACTATTACAAGGAGGTAACCACAAGGACAGCTAATAAATAGCACTTCGCTTAAAGCTTTGGGGGCAGCAGTGAGCTTCGATAAAGTGTTCTGCACGCTTTTTAGGAAAGCTTTTTAGCTATCCGCTTGAAACTCACCTTTCGCTGCCTTTTATTTCATTTTATTTCTTGTCTGGGCATAATGCACCAGCGAGTTTAATGGGCGCGAACTGAGACATCACTTTATGATCATCCCGGTAATTATGGCAGGCGGCACTGGCTCTAGACTATGGCCCGTTTCCAGAGAAAGCTTTCCGAAACAGTTTGTAAGTTTTCAAGACAACAAGCCTTCTTTGTTTCAGCAAGCACTCCAAAGACTGGAGGGCATAGACGGGCTTCAAGCACCCATCGTGCTTTGCAGTGATAATTCCCGTTTTCTTGTTGTCGAGCAGCTAGATGCTATCGGGATTGGGAACGCCAACATTATCCTTGAGCCCGTCTCCCGAAATACAGCGCCGGCAGTTGCCCTAGCGGCCTTAAGCGCTCGAGAAAAGTCGCCTGATGCTCTGTTGCTAGTCTTAGCAGCCGACCACCTTATTGAAAATATTGATGCTTTTCACAAAGCGATAGCTATTGCAGCTGAAAACGCAAGTAGCGGTAAGCTGGCCACCTTTGGAGTGCCTCCTAACAGACCCGAGACTGGCTATGGATACATTAAGCGCGCAGAAAATTTAGGCTTGGCTTTTGCCGTTGAGTCATTTGTTGAAAAGCCAAACCTAGCAAAAGCACAGGAGTACATAGCTAGCAGCGAGTATTATTGGAACAGCGGTATGTTCATGTTCAGTGCGGCCACCTACTTAGCCGAATTAGAAGCTTTCACACCAAAAATTTACAACTGCTGCATCGATGCGTATAGCGCTGCTAGCATAGATACAAAATTTGGATTTACCCGTTTGAGCACGGAGAGCTTTTCTAAATGCCCATCTGATTCGATTGACTATGCGATTATGGAGAAAACCACCAAAGCAATTGTAGTGGCTTTGGATGCAGGCTGGAGTGATTTGGGGGCGTGGGATGCAATCTGGGAGCAGGCGGAGAAAGACCCACAAGGAAATGCCAGCACAGGGGATGTATATCTTGAAGGCGTGAGTAACTCCTACATTCATGCGGGCTCAAGATTAGTTTCGGTGCTGGGTATAGAAGATGCGATTATTATTGAGACTGCAGACAGTGTTTTGGTGAGCAACAAGAACTCATCACAAGAAGTTAAGTCAATAGTCCAAAAATTAAAGCAGCAAGGACGTTTAGAGGCGGATGAACATACCTTGGTTCACAGGCCTTGGGGCAGCTACGAGAGCCTAGCTAAAGGCGACTACTTTCAAGTTAAACGAATTATTCTGAGCTCAGGAGGATCATTGTCCTTACAATTGCATCACCATAGAGCCGAACACTGGGCCGTGGTAAGCGGAACGGCGAAGGTAACAAACGGTGACCAAGTAATTTTTTTAGAGGCCGGTCAATCAACTTATATTCCCGCTGAGGTAAAGCATCGCCTTGAAAACCTCGGCGACGAGCCGGTTATCCTTATTGAGGTACAATGCGGCACTTACCTTGGTGAGGATGACATCGAACGTTTCGAAGATATTTATGGAAGAAGCAATTAATCAGTGATTGAGGAATGATTCGGGATGCTGATAAAAGTAAGCTAATAATCCAACCTAGAAATTCGAAGTCGTTTAATTCACAGACTTGTTAGTTGCTGCGAAACACTAGTCACAATGACTAACCATACCTCTTTCTGTTCTTGGCTTGTCGCTAATACTGTCGCAGAGTCAGCCACTGTCATCTATTAAAAACGCAGCTCTACCATCGAACTGATTTTTCCTTTAAAACGTTTAAGTTTTTTAAAATTGTACCGGCTCTGCTCCTCAGGCATAGACACCTATGGAGGTATTAATGCTGCAGGCACATGAACTCGCAGCAGCATTTTTTGCAAATCACCGTATCCATGTCTCCTAGGCGCTAACTGTTGGCGAACACCCGCCCATGTAATTGCGTCGACATCAGTGCACCACGGGGCTTGAGTGTCTTTTAATACAATTACAAAAAAACCGAGACACACTTGAACTTTCGAGGCAGAATCTAACTTCCTTAACTATAAGACACTATTGCACACTAATGCTTAAGCCCAGAAAACCACTTGTTGCACAAAGTACACTAGGTCTGATTTTTGTTGGCTTAGCGTCTTTTTGGACTTCGCTGAGCGCGGCTGAAATTGACGAGGGTAAATGGCGCATCGTAAATTATTGGTCTGAATGGTGCGCGCCCTGCAGAGTAGAGATTCCCATGTTCAATGAGCTAAGTGTGCGCTTGGTTGGCAGCAATGTGATGATTGTAGGGGTGAACTTCGATGAAGACCCCAGAGAATTAACGCTTGAGATTGCTGAAGACATGGGAATTGCATTTACTGTATTAAGCCAGCAAGAGCTGGATTTGTTGGAGCTGAGGCCGCCTGACGTCCTGCCTACGACTTATCTCTTGTCACCCTCAAACGAAGTTAAGGCGAAATTAATAGGCATGCAAAGCGAGCGGGATATACTTGAAGCATTGGCGCTTCAAGGGCTAGTTCCTGACCTACAGCGCTTATTCATTGAGAATTAACTAGCCTCAGAAACTTTAAGCTAATACCTAATACCTAATACCTATGAACAAGAACCTGGTAACAAGAGCCAATAGCCTAGCTGGAACTTATAGACATGATTAAACCGATCGATTATCCCAATGCCGTTCTGGTTGCCTTGCTGATTGCATGGAGCGTGAGTGTTGTCTCTACCGCGGCAGGCCAAGAGCAGGTAGAACATCTGCCATCACCCGCTCCCGGCAATAGTAGCTTGTCGCGTGTTATCGCGGATGAATCTGGAGAAATCTATCTGTCTTGGGTTAGTCAGGATGCTGAGCAGGCAACGTTGGCGTTCTCTAAGCTTACCAATGACGGTTGGGTTACCCCAAAGGTGATAAGCCAAGGCAACAACTGGTTTGTGAACTGGGCGGACTTTCCGGCGCTGTCGGTCGATTCTAGCGGCATGGCGGCACATTGGCTGCAAATGAGCGCTCAAGGTACGTACGACTATGATATTCGTGCACGATTTTTTTCTCATAACGCGACTGCTTGGACAGAGGCCCAGACCATCCACACAGATGGCATTAGCGCTGAGCACGGTTTTGTTTCAATGTTGCCTATAGGAGACGGTACTACACTGATCACTTGGCTGGACGGGCGGGAAACTAAGCAAGAAGAACCGCTAGGAGCTATGACTCTAAGGACTGGTATTTTCGATAAGTCTGGCACCAATATTAATGAGTGGGAGCTCGATCGTCGTGTCTGTGATTGCTGTCAGACCAGTTCGGCGATGACAGAGCAAGGTCCCATTGTTGTGTATCGCGATCGCTCTGATAATGAAATACGAGATATCTATACTACTCGCTTAATAGATGGCGCTTGGACGTCGCCACTGCCAATCCACGATGACAATTGGCAGATTGCCGGTTGCCCTGTTAACGGCCCGTCTGTTGCGGCCATGGGCAATAATGTTGCCGTTGTTTGGTTTAGCGCTAAAGACGACACACCCAAAGTTCAACTTGTGCTGTCATCTGACAGTGGTACGAGCTTCTCTGAGCCAATAATTATCGAGAGCCCAAATACCAATGGCCGTGTTGGCGCGGTTATTTTGCAGTCCGGTGATATTGTAGTTAGCTGGATGGACACCACAGATAGTCAGGCGAACATTATGCTTTCGCATTACGACATAAAGGGCGAGCTTGTAAGTAATACAAAAGTCGCTAGCAGCAGCGCATCACGGCGCAGCGGATTTCCGATAATCGAGGCGACAGGTAACTCAGTCTATGTAACTTGGACTGACATCAACACTACCCCACAAGTTAAAGTCGCACGAGTTAACTATTAGCTAGCGCCAGTTTCTTAACTGGGTAAAATTTTAAAGCGTTGAGTTATTAACTTAGCAGTGTTGTTGTTTAGGTTGGCTAATATACCTCTTGTTTATATCCTCGGTTTCCCGCATCCAAAAAGTTTGTTTTTAGCTTGGAAGCTACTTAAGCTGACCGCTAAACCTGCAGAACAAAAACAAAAACAAAAATCAATAGGAGCTAAACGTATGAGATTGTTACAGTCAACGGCAAGCAAATTATTCAAATCAGGAATCACTGCTGCTACGCGGCCGTTATGTCTAGCTGGTCTGCTTTCGTTAACGCTATACGGCGCTGCACTTCACTCTCAATCGCTATCTGCAGGCCAAGCTGCTGCCTTAGCGCAGGTTACCGGCCCCGTGCCGGTTACTGCTCAGTCCCACCCCTTTGGCGCTGCTGACCATACGTTGCAGCCACAAAATATGGCGGAGCTGGGTTACATCGAAGAAGAATTTTTTATCAGCGGCAATGCCAATGTTTATGATTGGCCAGAGCGGGGCAGATTAGAAGTTCGCACTCCTGATGTTCCTTATACAACACGTCTGCTGATTCGGCGCCCAGCGGACGCAGCCCGCTTTAGCGGCAATGTTGTGGTGGAAATGCTCAACCCGTCCAACCTTTTTGATCTCAATATCGCTTGGGCAATGTCTCATACGCAAATGCTGCGAAACGGTGATGCCTGGGTAGGGATAACGGCCAAGCCAATTGCCGTGGAAACTTTGAAGCAATTTGATGCTCAGCGTTATGCCCCTTTATCTTGGGCCAACCCGCTGGCTGCCACCGATCCAATGAACTGTGAGGTTAGCAGGGATACCACGCAAACCACCGAAAACGGACTGATATGGGACATTCACACTCAAGTGGGCATTTGGCTAAGAAGCGCCGACAGCAATAACCCGTTTAACTATGCCACAACCGACACCTCCCCCAGCATGGTTCAGAAGCTTTACGCGTGGGGCTATTCACAAACTGGCAGCTTTCTTTATACCTATCTCAACGCCATTCATCCGCAAGTGACCAAGGCAAGGGGTGAGTCACTGTTTGACGGCTATCTGGTTGCTGTATCCAGCGGCCCGTCGCCGATCAACCAATGCTCGCCCAGAATAGCGAGGGATGATCCACGGCGGCCCATTGAAAATGCCGGCGTGCCTGTTATTCATATCATGAGCCAGTCTGATTATCTGTTTGGTATTGCCAGCAGACAACCAGACAGTGATTCCCCAGACGATCAATTTAGACGGTATGAAATAGCTGGTTCCGGCCATGCCTCACCCGATGAGCTTTACTGGGGACCAAAGCCTGCGGACCTTTTGACAGCGGGCCGCACCGTGCCGCCACTAGCTTGCAATGAAGGGCCGCGCAGCCGCTTTCCAAACAGACTGGCATTTAATGCCGCCTTGGTCTGGTTAGATCAATGGGCAAGAAACGATATCGCGCCGCCACATGCTGATTTGATTCAAGTGGTCGACGGGCAGCCCGTGCTAGATGAGCATGCTAATGTTATCGGTGGCCTACGCTCACCCTATGTGGATGTTCCCACCAGCACCTGGAACGGCAACTCCACTGGAGAATCTTTCTGCCGTATCGCCGGCCACGAAATACCCTTTAGTCCTGAAAAACTTAAAACCCTTTATCCCACACACAACGCCTACGCGAACGCGGTTAGCGCCAACGTCAGTGAGCTTATCTCTTCTGGGTTTTTGCTAGAGGCCGATGGCGCCGAGCTTATTCGGGAAGCGCAGCAAGCTAATGTGCCTTAGATAAATTAAAGG
>JBLHTH010000182.1:0-5731 GCA_047627195.1 Pseudohongiellaceae bacterium
CGCTAGACCACTTCAAAACTCGCACTCAGCAGGAGCATGCGTTGGGCATTCTCCAGTTCAAGCTTGATATTCTGTGGACCATGCTGGACGCTATGCAGATGGCCTACGAATTTCAACTCCCACCATTTCACAGCTGCCCAGAATCAACTTGAACTACTAAGGCAGAAGGTAAGGATGCGAAGAGGTCAGTCACTTGGCCTGAACTATAAGATGGTATCTGTCCATCGGCCCCTCTAAAATTCTTTTGGCCTATTGGTCGTGATTACTTTCCGAATGGCTCTCGTGGCTTTCGTGACTCACCCCCTCGTGGGAGGCGTGATTTTCATGATCACCATGCATCCCAACACTGAACGAAAGATTGCCATCAACTAGGTGGCTATCGCCGCCCATGACGGCCCAATTAACTGTATAGCTTCCGTTTTCAAGTGCGGGTAAGGCGATTACAAACTGATCTGATGCCGCAGCAACAGGACTAAATCCGATATCTAACTCTGTCTCGCCCATCTTCATTGTCATTCTCATCAGGCGCACCGATTCGGTAAAAGTTAAGCTAAGGCTTTCAGGCGCTTCCATTACCATTGCGCCATCTTTAGGATCGGCTATTGCTAATGCTGTATGAGCCATCACCGTGCTTGCGCTAGATACGCAGGCTAGTGTGAGAAGTAAACCAAATAGTTTTTGTTTCATCATTTTGAGTTCTCCATAAGAGAGTTAGGGTTAAAGTTTCTTAGATCATAGCTGCGCCAGAGAAAATATACTCCGGGCAATACGAGTAGTGTCAGAACAATGGCAGAGACCATTCCCCCGACCATTGGTGCGGCAATGCGGCTCATTACTTCTGAACCTGTGCCAGTGCCAAAAAAGATTGGTAGCAAACCTGCGATAGTTGCCACCGACGTCATCATTACTGGCCGTACTCGCATGACGGCGCCCTGGATGACGCTTTCGCTAAGCATTTCTCTATCAGGTGTTTTCGACTGGGTTCTGCAGTCATCCAACATGGCATGATAAGACTGGTTTAAGTAAATGAGCATGATCATGCCAATCTCGACTGACACACCCGCCAAAGCAATAAATCCAACCCCGACCGCAACGGAGAAATTAAAGTCACTTAAGTACATCAGCCAAATTCCGCCTATTAAAGCCAGTGGCAGCGTTCCCATAATGAGTGCGACTTCAATAAAGCTTCTAAAGTTAGCATAAAGAAGAATGATTATGATCGCCAGCGTCAGAGGAATAACGTAGGTCAGTTTTTCCTTTGCACGTAACATATATTCATATTGGCCAGACCAATTTAGAGAATATCCTGGTGGTAATTCAATCTGATCCCTCACCATCTGCTGGGCATTCTCAACATAGGAGCCAATATCTACATCGTTGATATCAACAAAAGTCCAACCGTTCAATCGCGCATTCTCACTCTTGATTCCTGGAGGCCCGTCTTCAACGTAGACCTTGGCAACATCGGCTAAGGCGATACGTTGACCGTTGGCTGTGACAAGCGGAAGCATGGAGATAGATTCCACAGAGTCTCGATAGGCCTGTGGATAGCGTAGCTGAATTGGATAACGCTCAAGCCCTTCGACGGACTCGCTGATATTCATTCCGCCGATAGCGGTGGATACAATTTGCTGGATATCGGCAATATTTAGTCCGTATCGCGCCGCTTGATCTCGCTGTATATCGACTTTGATATAACGACCGCCGGCCACGCGTTCAGAGTACACGGATGCGGTTCCTGGTACATCTTGCAACACGCGTTCTAAGTCTTGGCCGATAGACTGGATAACCGACAAATCAGGTCCGGCTATTTTTATGCCTACCGGTGTTTTAATTCCCGTGGCCAGCATATCAATACGAGTCTTGATCGGCATTACGAAAGCATTAGTCAGGCCAGGTATTTGTATCAGGGAATTCAGTTCATCGATCAGGCCGTCTGTTGTTAAACCCTCTCGCCATTCCTCTTGCGGCTTCAATTGAATAAAGGTTTCAATCATAGTGAGTGGGGCAGGGTCAGTGGCGCTCTCTGCACGGCCCATTTTTCCAAAAACAGTTTCTACTTCTGGCACTGTCTTTATTAATTTATCTGTTTGTTGCAGTAGCTCTCTGGCTTTGCCTATTGAAATCCCAGGGTACGTGGTTGGCATGTACATCAAGTCGCCTTCATCCAAGGGTGGAATAAATTCACTGCCAATTTGAGACACCGGCCAGAACCCAGCAACTGTAAGCAACAAGGCCAATACCAAAGTTAGCTTGGGAAACTTCATCACTGCTTTAATGGCAGGTCTGTAGATTACCGTGATTATGCGATTAAGCGGATTTGCATTCTCGGAGCGAATACGGCCGCGGATGAAATATCCCATTAGCACAGGGACTAAAGTGATAGCCAAAATTGCAGACGCGGCCATTGCATAGGTTTTTGTGAAGGCAAGGGGAGAAAACATTCGTCCTTCTTGTGCTTCAAGAGCGAACACTGGCAGAAAGCTAAGGGCAATTATCAGTAAACTAAAAAACAGGGTAGGGCCGACCTCGGTTGCAGACTTTGCAACAATTTCCCAGCGGTTCTCGTTAGTTAGTGGGGTCTTCTCTATCTGCTTGTGCATATTTTCAATCATCACAATAGCGCCATCAATCATTGCACCTATTGCTATGGCGATTCCGCCCAAGGACATAATGTTGGCATTAATACCCTGCCAGTACATGACAGTAAACGCCGCCAATATGCCAATTGGTAAACTAATAATAGCGACAAGAGAAGAGCGGAAGTGGAATAAGAAAATTATGCAGACAACAGCAACGACAATAAATTCTTCGATCAGCTTTTCCCAAATATTGTTTACGGCTCGATTAATAAGCTCTGATCGGTCATAAACGGTAACGACCTCGACCCCCGGTGGAAGACCTGCCTTTAACTGTTCGAGCTTCTCTTTAACGGATTGAATGACTTCTGCTGCATTTTCACCGGAGCGCATGACTACAATGCCGCCAACTGCCTCTCCTTCACCATTGAGCTCAGCAATGCCTCTTCGCATTTGCGGGCCTAAGTTAATGTCAGCAATGTCTTTTAGAAGAATCGGAGTGCCGTTTTTATTCATTCCAAGAGGTATGCTTTGAAGGTCGTCGATGCTCGATAAATAACCGTCTACCACCACCATGTACTCAGCTTCGGCCATTTCGACGACAGATGCGCCAGATTCTTGGTTGCCTTGGCGGATAGCCATTTGTATATGACTTAGCGGAATATCGAATGCCCTAAGTTTTTCAGGGTCTACTTGGATTTGATATTGCTTGACCATGCCACCGACAGGAGAAACTTCGGATACTCCAGAGACGGTTTGTAGTTCGTACTTCAAGAACCAGTCTTGGATACTTCTAAGCTGACTTAGATCGTGCTGGCCAGTTCGATCAATCAGTGCATAGAGATAAACCCAGCCAACGCCGGTTGCATCTGGTCCAAGCTGTGGCTTAGCAGCCGCCGGCAAATCTGCAGACACTTGGTTGAGGTACTCCAATACCCGGCTTCTTGCCCAATACAAATCGGTATTATCGTCAAATATGATGTAAACGTAGGAGTCGCCGAAAAATGAATAACCCCTGACAGTGACCGCGCCGGGCACCGACAGCATTGCCGTGGTTAGCGGATAAGTCACTTGGTCTTCGACCACCTGTGGGGCTTGGCCGGGGTAAGATGTCTTGATGATTACCTGAACATCAGACAAGTCCGGGATAGCGTCTATCGGTGTCTGGCGTATTGAGTACATACCCACAGCAATAAGTATCGCGGTCATTAACAATACGAAAGACCGGTTGTTAATAGACCAATGAATAATATTTGAAATCATCTTTTGAGTCAGCCTTTTACTTTAGTGGTCATGCACTGCAGGATCTGCTGGCATCGCACTTTCATTAGGATTCATTTGCTGGTGCTCGGAATGATTCATGGGTGGCTCTTCTCTGGGCGACATGCGCAAAAAGTCAGAGGTGATGCTAGATTCAGAATCAAGAAGAAAATGTGCTGAGGTTACAACACGGTCGCCGGCATTAAGCCCTTGTAGGATTTCGGTTTTAGAATCGCCCCTTCGACCGGATGCAATGTTGACGGATTTAAACTTACCTTCGCCCATAGCCATGACAACTCTATCTTGGACTCCGCTACGAATAATGGATTCATTGGGCACGAGCAGTGTTAGCTCGCCTTCCTCGCTGTGTTGAATAGTGATCTGTGCAAACATGTTTGGTTTTAGTTTCCGATCTGGGTTGCTAAAACGCAGCCGCACCGCGACAGTTCGAGTATCTGCGTCCAAGGTGGGGTAAATAAAGTCGACGACGCCTTGCCATTTCTGGGCCGGCAAATAGTCTAATGTCATCACCACCGAGTCTCCTTCGGAGACAAGTGATACCTGGCGCTCAAAAACCTCTGCTATGACCCACACCTCATCAAGAACACCAATTGAAAGAATCGGATTGCCAGGTTGAACAAATTGCCCCTCGCGCACACCAAGTTCGGCGACGACACCGCCTTGAGGCGCATATACAGTCACATTTCTAAATACACTCTTCTCACTTTTGATTTGGTCAATGAGACTTTGCGGGACTTGTAATGCCAGCAAGCGTTCCTCCGCGGATTGAACAAGTCCAAGGCGCTGGTTATCGCGGTTCATAGCAAGAAGCAACTCTTCTTGAGCACTCACAAGTTCTGGTGAATAAATTGAGTAAATGGGCTGGCCATTCTCAATAAAGTCGCCAACAGTTTTCACATTTAGTTCCTCAATCCAGCCCTCTATTCGCGGATGCATATGTATAAGTCGATCTTCATCAAAGCGAACATAACCTACCGTTCTAATACTGCTCTTAAAAGGTCCTAGCTCAACGTTGCCAGTGCGTACCCCAAGGTTGTTTTCAACCACTGGAGAAATAGACACTACGCCGTCTCCAATTGAAGTATCTTGCCCTTTGTAAACAGCGACTAGGTCCATGCCCATTGGGGATTGTCCTGGCTGGTCTCGGCGGTAGGATGGGTCCATGGGCGCTACCCAATAAAGTGGATTTGCTGTTGGCTGCTCCACTTCTCCTCCAGAACTAGTCCAAAGGAAACTCATGCCCCCGCCAACGATTGCGCCTGTAACTCCGGCCACGATTATGAATGTTAATGTCTTGGTCATTTGCGAAGCCCCTTAATTTGCGTCTGCAGTTAGGTAGTTAAGCCTTGAAATTACTTGCAGGCGTTGGATGTCGATCTCTAGAAGTTCGATTTTGGTGTTCAGTTCGCCAATAAAAGCTCTCATTACCTCTTCAAAATCCCCTTCATCAGCTGTGTATGCCGACAATGTTGTCTCTGTTAAATCGCTCATTTGATCTAAAAGCGTGTTTTCAAAAAGTGCTTTTCGCTCATTGAGCACATCGAGTTGAGCATTTGCTTGTTGGTAGTTCGAAAACAATTCTTTGAACAGAAGAATTCGTTCGGTTTGTCTTGCAGAGGCGATATAGCGAGAAGCTCGGATCATCGGTTTCTGTCGCTTCTCGCTGAAATAAGGGATATCGAAGCTTAAATCCAGAGTGATAAAATCTGCCCGCTGCACTCCCATAGGGGCGTTGTCTCTGTATCCATAAGATGCGCCGACACTGTACGATGGCTTTAAGCTTTGTTGTGTCAAGGCAACTTTTGTCTGAGCAATTTGAATTCGCTTGTTATGTGCACGTACTGTTGGGTGATTAGCAAAAAATTCAGTTG
>JBLHTH010000183.1:0-5729 GCA_047627195.1 Pseudohongiellaceae bacterium
AAGTTTTAGGGTGTGGCACGATTCTTAGTGTTAGAAGTAGGCATATCTTGAGGGCATACAGAACAACGTTTGATTTTATTTAGCTGATCGTTGAGAGCAAGTTCTGAGTAAGATCGTTAATTTGAGGCATATCTAGTTTAGGCGACAGGATTTATGCGGTTTTTTGCTTTATCAGACATACATGTTGATTATCCAGAAAATTTAAATTGGGTTGAGGCAATTGATAGCTATGAGTATAAAGGCGATGTGTTGATCTTAGCCGGCGACGCCACTGATGACCTAGCATTGCTTCGCCGCATACTCGAAGGGCTTCGGCTTAAATTTGGCAGTGTATTGTTTGTTCCAGGAAATCACGAGCTTTGGCTTCGGGAAGAAGATGTGGATTGCTCGTTAAAGAAATTTAGTGTCATCAAAAACCTTTGTGAAAGCTTAGGCGTGGAGACCGAGGTAACTCATTTCGGAGAGGTAAGTGTTGTTCCTTTGTATAGCTGGTACGATTTTTCATTTGGCCAGCCAGGTCGTCATTTGCTTAGAGCCTGGCGGGATTTTCGCGAATGTCGCTGGCCGGAGTATTTGGATGGGGCGGAAGCTATCAGTAACCATTTTTTGGCGATGAACACAGGCAGGCTTTTGGTGAGTAATCGCAAAGTTATCAGTTTCTCCCATTTTGTGCCCCGAATAGATCTGATGCCGGAACGAATCCCAGAGAAAAGGCGAATGGTTTATCCGGTGCTAGGCAGTGAGTCGCTAGGCAAACAGGTGTCCCAATTAAATCCAGATATACACATCTATGGGCATAGCCATGTCAATCGTGACATCGAAGTTGATAATATTTGTTACGTCAATAACGCGTTTGCCTACCCAAGTGAGGAGCGCATTTCTCGTAAAAAGTTACACTGTGTTTTAGATACAAACAGCGACCTCTCAGCATGAAGCTTGATCCACAACATATTGATCTTTGGGTCGTCGACATCGAGGATTTCTCTTACGAGGAACTGCTTTTGCTTACTTATGGATGGTTGTCGAAGCAGGACCTTCAGCGAGTTGAGCGTTACCAGTTTATAGAACATAAGAAACAGCTTTTAATGGGGCGTTACTTAACGCGCACAGTGCTCTCTCGTTATAGTCAGTTTTCAGCCGATGATTGGTGTTTTGAAAATAACGAATACGGTAAACCTTTTATAAAGTCGGCGCTACTTGAGAAAATGGCTGAGCCACTTTTTTTTAACATTTCCCATTCTCAAAATAAATTAGTTTTAGCCATCGCCCGGCATGAACTTTTGGGAGTAGACATCGAGTATGGATTAAAACCTAGGCGGGTGGGAAAGATAGCTAATCGGTATTTTTCAAATTCCGAAATCGAAGGTTTTAACGGCCTAGAAAAGGCCCAAATACTGAAAAGGTTTTATGACCTTTGGTCTTTAAAAGAAGCCTATATCAAAGCCTGCGGAATGGGGCTTGCAATTCCTTTAAATCACTTTTCTTTTGATCTTCAAAGCGAGAGTAAAATTGAAATAAAATTTCATAAAGAAAGGTTAGACGATCCGGCGCTCTGGCAGTTCTGGAAAATAGAATCAGAACCCGGTTATCATCTGTCTCTGGCTGTAAAGAGCTTCAAGTTGAATGAGTTTGTCGCGATTAAGATTTCCAATTTCTATCAACTAAAATCCGCGGGAGAGTTTGTTAATAAAAAATTCACTTTGCGTGCCACTAGTCATTAGCGTCAGAATTACCTTCATCTACGCTGCGTTCCCACATCTTTACAGTGCGGATCACGTTATCCTTAATCTGTACAATTTCTGCGTAATAACCTTCTAATTCAATTCCTACCAAAGAGTCTGGAATTGATTCCAGAATTTCTGTTAACAAGCCGTTTAAGGTTTTGGCTCCAGTGCAGTCTAACTCCCATGACAGAATGCGATTGATATCTCGAATACTGCTAGAACCGTCAATCAAGTAGCTGCCGTCATCCTGGGCGTGAATATCTTTGTTGCTGTCTGCCATGTCAGTGGTGAATTCGCCGACAATTTCTTCTAAAATATCTTCTAACGTGACGATGCCTTTTACCGCGCCGTATTCATCTACGACTACGGCCATACGGAGTTTTCGGCTTTGAAAATTCACCAACTGTGTATGCAAAGGTGTACTTTCCGGAATAAAGTAAGGTTCAGATGTCTCTTGGATTATGGCCGCTTTGTTTATTTTTTCGACGCGAAGCAGGCGGCCTATGCTGCGCAAGTGGAGCATCCCAACTATATTGTCTATGTTGTCTCGATAGACGGGGATTCGAGTGTGCTGACTCGTGCCAATTTGATCGAGTATTCCATCGATATCATCTTCGATATCGATACCTGCGATTTCATTTCTTGGAACCAAAATGTCATTAACAGTTACTTTCTCGAGATCAAGAATATTAAGTAACATTCCCTGATGTTGCACGGGTATGCGGTCACTGGATTCATGAACAACGCTCCGTAACTCTTCCTGAGAAAGTGCCTGATGGCTTTCATCGGTGTCATGTTTAAAACCGAGAAGACGAACTAAGGCATTGGAGAAAAAATTCACTGACCAGACTACAGGGTACAAAACCTTTAGCAATAAACCCAAAAGCACGCTGGATGGATAGGCGATTTTTTCAGGGTACAACGCCGCTATGGTTTTTGGAGTGACTTCAGCAAAAATGAGAACAATCAAAGTCAGGATAATAGCTGTTGCGATAGGTGCGGGCTCCCCGACCACAGCTATTGCTATTGATGTCGCTATTGAAGCGGCTAGAAAATTAACAAAGTTGTTACCAATCAGGATTATGCCAATAAGCTTGTCAGGGGTTTCTAAAAGTTTACTAGCCCTTACAGCGCCTGGGTGGTTGTTGCGTTTTAGATGATTAAGGCGATAGCGATTGAGGCTCATCATGCTTGTTTCTGAGCTTGAAAAATAGGCAGAGGCCACTATCAAAGACACAAAGGCAATAAGTAAAAACGATAACGAAGAGTCGTCTGGATTCATAGTTGGATTTTAGTTTGGTTTCAGTTGGATTAAAGTTAGGTTTAGTTAAGTCAAGACCGGCAATCAGTGGCTAAATTAGGCTAGCCGAGCATAAATTCTAGGGCGAATTTTGACCCATAAAACCCAAGGATAAGCAGCGCAAAGCCGATGAGAGTTCCTCTAATGGCGGTCATTCCTCGCCAGCCTAGTTGGTGTCGTCCCCACAGTAATACGGCGAACACTATCCATGCTAGAACAGAAAAGAAAGTTTTATGTATAACGCCGTCACGTCCCCAGACATCGTCAATAAAAATGGCCCCGGCTACGATTCCTAGGCTAAGTAATAATTGACCCACAACAAGTAGCTCGAACAAAAATGCTTCCATGTCTTGGAGAGGAGGGAGCTTAGCAATAACTCCCCCTAATTTGCCGTGCTTTAATTGGTGATTTTGATAAGCGAGAAAGCCAGCTTGCAGAGCAGCGATGGATATAAAGCTATAGGCTAAAATCGATAGAATGACATGACTTGCAAGGCCGAAGCTCATGTCGATGGGAGGAAAGTTGCTGCTGACGGTGAGTGAGGCGATGATTGACAATATTGCCAATGGAAATAAGCCTAGAAACAAATTATCCAGTGGTTTCGCGATGCTGCTAACAAGAACCAGCGAAGATATTGAAACAGTAATAAGCGTGCTGATTTCTGAAATTCCGAAGTGATAGCCGCTAGAAGTATAGATAACGCCATAGGCGCTAATGCCATGGGCGATGACGGCAATTAGCCCAAATATGAATACTCGGCGCTGAGATTCTTTGTTTTTGGATAGGCTACGCACTTGAAATGCGGTGCCGGCTAAATAAAAAAGCACCGCGCAAAGGCCTGAGATTACTGTAAATTGCATGTTATGGTGTCAAATAGTGTTGAATAGGGTCTAAAATCTGGGAAGTGCTTGTGTCTTCTGAGGGTGAAGGTACTCGCACTAGGTAGCGAAAGTCTCGCATAACTGCTCTAGTGGTTGAAGTTCTTTTTTATACTGGCTCAGATTCGCTATAATCTCATGCTTCTTTGTGCGCGCATAATTCTTAAAGGTGGTAGTTAGTAGTGTTTGATAATTTAACCGATAGACTTTCCGGGGCGTTTCGCAAACTCACGGGAAAGGCAATTCTCTCTGAAGAAAACATCGAAGAGGCGTTAAAAGAAGTTCGGCGAGCACTCTTAGAAGCGGATGTGGCGCTTTCTGTGGTTAAGGACTTCATTGACAGGGTGAGCCTTCGTGCTGTTGGTCAGGAGGTCTCCAAAAGTCTTTCGCCCGGCCAGGCCTTTGTAAAGATCGTCCAGGCTGAGCTTGAAAGTATCATGGGCAAGGTCAACACAGAGCTGGATCTCAAGGCTGTGCCACCTGCGGTTATTCTCATGGCGGGTCTGCAGGGTGCGGGTAAAACTACAACTGTTGCCAAGCTTGCCTACTATTTAAAAGGTCAAAAGAAAAAATCGGTAATGGTCGTGAGTGCCGATGTTTACAGACCGGCTGCTATTAAGCAGCTGCAAACTCTTGCCAGTGAAGTGGACGTAGCGTTTTTCGATAGCAATGAATCTCAGGCTCCCAGCGACATCGCTCGGGCTGCGCTTAGTGAGGCCAAGAAAAAGTTTGTCGATGTGCTAATTGTCGATACCGCTGGCCGCCTTGCTGTTGATGCGGACATGATGAATGAAATCAGTAGCTTGCACTCACAGCTGAATCCGGTGGAAACACTTTTTGTGGTTGACGCAATGACGGGTCAAGACGCAGCAACCACGGCGAAAGCGTTTAGTGAAGCTTTGCCATTGACAGGGGTTGTGTTGACCAAAGCGGATGGAGATGCTCGCGGCGGTGCGGCGTTGTCGGTTAGGCATGTCACCGGTAAGCCAATCAAATTTATTGGTATGGGTGAGAAAATAGATGCCCTAGAGCCGTTTTATCCAGACCGAATCGCGTCGCGAATACTGGGTATGGGCGATGTGCTCTCTCTCATCGAAGATGCTGAGCGCAAGGTTGATAAAGACAAAGCCGAGCGTTTGGCCAGAAAGATTAAAAAGGGCAAAGGCTTTGACCTGGAGGATTTTAAGGAACAGCTAAAGCAAATGCAGAATATGGGCGGAGTCGCTAGCATCATGGATAAAATGCCGGGTATGGGAGCTTTGCCGCCGGGTGCGGCCAGTAAAGTGGATGATTCTCAGTTCAGGCGTATGGAAGCCATTATTAATTCTATGACCATGCGGGAGCGAATAAACCCGGATATGTTAAACGGTTCTCGCAAGCGCCGGATAACTAACGGCTCTGGCACTCAGATTCAAGATCTCAATCGACTACTAAAACAGCATAAGCAAATGCAAAAAATGATGAAGAAAATGAAGGGCGGTGGCCTGGCTAATATGATGCGAGGCCTAGGTGGAATGCAGGGTTCTGGTGGCCCAGGGGGTATGCCAGGCGTAGGGGGAGGTAAATTCCCGCGCTTTTAGATCAGCTTTAAGAATTAAGACAAGGGTGCGGCGCCTTGAAAATAGGGTATTTGCATGCTTCCAATGATGCGGTAATTGACATAGAATACCCGCCTTTTTATCTGGGCCTGCAGCTCGCGCCCGGGGCAATATTGTAACTCGAAGATATTATTACAGTTTTTATAATAGGAATTATTTATGGTCACAATTCGACTAGCTCGTGGTGGTGCGAAGAAAAAGCCTTTTTACCACATCACTGTAAGTGACA
>JBLHTH010000184.1:0-5641 GCA_047627195.1 Pseudohongiellaceae bacterium
ACTGATACTATGGTTAGAGCGCGTGTAGAGAGCTGGGTTTCTGCGTGGGAGCAGCAAAGCCTAGAGGGGTATTTCGCTAGTTACTCTCCAGACTTTGAACCGCGCTATGATAGTAGTGTTGCGCGCTGGCGCGCGAGCAGAATGCGGGTTATCGGGAATGCGCAATGGATTCGTTTAACTTTAAACGAATATGAAATTATTGAGGAGTCAGCAGATTCCATAGAAGTACATTTCTGGCTGGATTATGAGTCGCCAACTTACAGCGACTCCACCAAAAAGAAACTAGTGCTTGGCAAGGACAGTGGTGGCTGGATGATCCTCGAAGAAATTAATTTGCAAGTACGCTCCTAGGCTTCAAATGGTCCCCTTCAAGCACGCTCCTAGGCTTGGTGTGGTTCCCCTTCAAGTATTCTCCTAGGCTTGAAGTGGTCCCCTTCAAGTATGCTCCTAGCGTCGCCGACCTCTATCTCGATTCTGCTGCTTGTTTGCTACCGAATACTTAGCTCGTTTAGATTGCTGCACAGGCGGCACCAAATGCTCTGGTCCAACGCCTATAAGGTCGCCACGACCCATTTCAGTTAGTGCTTCGCGCAGAATAGGCCAGTTTTTTTCATCGTGGTAACGTAAAAATGCTTTTTGTAAGCGACGTTTATCGAGGTCTTTGTTAACACTTACTTTTTCACTCTTGTAGCGAACCTTTTGTAAGGGATTGCGTTCGGAGTAGTACATAGCAGTCGCCAGCGCCATTGGTGATGGATAGAACGTTTGCACTTGGTCCGGTTTGAACTTGCGTTCTTTAAGCCACAAACTGAGATTCAACATATCTTCGTCATCGCTACCTGGGTGGGCAGCAATAAAGTAAGGAATCAAATATTGCTTCTTGCCTGCCTTTTTAGAAAACTTGTCGAACAGAACCTTAAACTCATCGTAAGCGGAGATGCTTGGCTTCATCATTTTGGAAAGGGTTTTGTCTTCGCTGTGTTCGGGGGCGATCTTTAAATAGCCACCGACGTGATGGGTCACCAGTTCTTCAATATATTCTGGGTCTTTCAGCGCTAAGTCATAGCGTAGACCTGACGCGATGGCGACACGTTTTACCCCAGGAATAGCGCGTGCTTTTCGATACAGCTGAGTCGTCGGGCTGTGATCGGTATTTAAATGTTTACAAATATTAGGGTAGACACAGGACAGTCGTTTACACGTTTTTTGTATCGCCGGGGACTTGCAGTTGAGCTTGTACATATTGGCCGTTGGGCCGCCTAGGTCAGAAATCGTGCCAGTAAAGCCAGGAACCTGATCGCGAATTTTTCCAATTTCTCGAAGTATTGAGTCCTCTGATCGGCTTTGAATTATGCGTCCTTCATGTTCAGTGATGGAGCAAAAAGTACAACCGCCAAAACAGCCGCGCATAATGTTAACGGACGTTTTAATCATGTCATAGGCAGGGATTCGGTCTGTGCCATAACTCGGATGCGGTCTTCGCTGGAAGGGCAGGTCAAACACAAAGTCCATTTCTTCGGTGGTTAATGGTATTGGTGGTGGATTAACCCACACTTCTTTGGTTTCGTGTTTTTGCACTAAAGTTTTTGCATTGTAAGGGTTTGCTTCTTGATGCAAGACACGAGAGGCGTGCGCATAAAGAACCGGGTCATTAGTCACTTTTTTAAATGATGGTAAGCGGATATAGCAAGTATCAGGGTCGATCCCTGCATTTCGATGCAAGGGCATAGGCACAATTCGCATTGGTTGTGGCTCATCTACATCTGGGTTGAATTCTATTGCCTCGCCGTTGGCCTCTCTCTCTTTTTGTTTTTTCTTCTCTTTTTCTGCGCGCTCATGAAACTCATAGGGATTAGGGATTTCGTCAATTTTCGCTGGCCAATCAACACGGGTGGAATCTATTTCTGTCCATCCGCTAGGAACTGCGTCTCTCACAACCGCGGTGCCGCGCAGATAAGATAGCTCTTCTGTTGTTTTGCCTTCAGCAATTTGGTGGGCCACTTCTGCTAGTGCCCGCTCGGCATTTCCGTATAAAAGTATGTCCGCGTTGGAATCGATTAAGATTGAACGCCGTACTGCATCGCTCCAATAATCGTACTGTGCTATACGGCGAAGGCTAGCTTCAATGCCACCAATAACGATAGGGGTATCATAGTAAGCTTCTCTGCAGCGTTGGCTGTAAACGATAACCGAGCGGTCGGGACGTTTACCTGCTTCTGCGTGGGGGGTGTACGCATCATCATTGCGAATTTTTAAATCGGCCGTATAGCGGTTGATGAGTGAATCCATGTTACCGCCGGTCACCCCAAAAAATAAATTAGGCTTGCCTAGAATCTTAAAAGGTTCGGCACTATCCCATTCTGGCTGAGCAATAATTCCAACGCGAAAGCCCTGTGATTCAAGTAGTCGACCTACCACTGCCATACCAAAACTTGGATGATCTACATAGGCGTCAGCTGTCACAATAATTATGTCGCAACTATCCCAGCCTAATTCGTCCATTTCTTTTTTTGACATGGGTAAGTAAGGCGCAGTGCCAAAACACTCAGCCCAATACTTAGGGTAAGCGAATAACTCTCTGGGTGTATCGGAGTTGGCTGATTGAGATTTGCTACTATTTTTTTTCATGATTAACACTTAATTCGCTGTAGTAAATAAAATTTGGCTAAGATGGTGCTGGCGGTACGACTAGAAAAACTGATCAAGCGGAATGTCTTCGCCGTTGAGTGTAAGTTGACTGTTATTCAATGTTGCTTTGATTAAAGCTCTATCGTTCTCGATGATTATGAAACCTTGTTCTGAATATGCTTTCACCTGCTCGGCGGCAGGGCTACTCATGATCGAGTCGTAATCAAGAACAATATCCAGCGATATATCAAGTGCTGCAATGGCTTCATTTATATTTAGCCTGGCAATATTGTCGAGCTTTGGCAATCCAACCCAATGCAGTTTTAATTCTGCGCGGTGTGCACCGTCATAAGCGTTCGCCATGATTAGATTGTTGATCACTAGAGGGTTGTTCACCACCAGTAGAGATAGTTCTTGGCTTATTTGGTTTATTTTACGTGCGGCGGTTTGGGCATCTGCGCCCGACTGTGTTTGCAGTTCGGATAATAAATCATAGTAGTCAGAAATAAGTTGCCGCTGTACTTCGTCTAATTCTAATAGCCAATCGAATGATTCTAGGGGGCTGTCCCCAACTATGCTCTGTGTGGCGATATGCTGGGTAAGTTGAACCGCACTGGCATTGCTCGAGGCGCGCAGCTCTGAGCTTGCCGAGATGTTGCTAATGGTCAGCGTTGCTGGGGCCGAAATTTTGATGCTGGGTATAGAAAATGTTGCTGAGGTTGGCGCTAAGACGTCGCTTATTCGAGTACTCTTTGAAATCACATCAATACCGTCAATGGTGAAAGCCAAGTTGTTCAGGGTTTCCTTAACGGATAGCTTTCCGATATTCACAAGTAGCTCTGCTGACTGATCTGCTCTGGCGAGAAAGCTGGCAGAGAGGCCAGCAAATTCAAACTCTTCATTGTTCGTGGTATGGCTTAACGGTTCTACTGTTAGTGCGATAAGTAGTGATTGGTCGAATCCCGCAAATAACTCTAACAAGGTGTCGGGAAAGCTAAGATCGATGGCAGTTCCAAAAACGGGCAAGGTATCAGCTATTTTTGGCTTGATTTCGGCATAAGCGATACCGAAGCGAAGCCCATCGTTGGTTAGCAAAAAAGGGCCATGTTTAATAGTAAAATCAAAGTCGACGGTAATTGATTCTGCGCCAAAGGGGGTGTAATCAGCACTAACTGTTGCTGTGCTGCCAAACCAGCCGCTGTCAAAACTGGTCTCGGCTACGGCCAGCTGGCTATCGGCTTCTGATGGTATTAAGGTTATCAGATTGTTGATAGTGAGATCGTGAATCCCAAGCCCAATGACCTTTGGTGTAAATGCCACGGCAGAAACTACGACAATGGCAAATGTTGTAATTGCTATGCGAATTTTGCTTGCCATGGAGTTCTCTAAAAAAATTGTCTATTTGATTTGCGCACTATAACAGGAAAGAGGCTGTGATACTGTTCGTTTATTTTTCTTAACCCCTCATAAAACAAGGGTATTTCTCTGATCCTAGGTTCCTTAAGCAAGGGCAGGCTAGCTAGTAGTTAGCGCGCTGATGCTATGTTTGAGCGTAGTGTTTTTGATGCTGAAGGCTAGGCTGGATTTAGTTAGGCTTCAATTGGGTTTGAGCGTGACTTTGTAAGCGCAGCGTCTAGCGCCGGCCAAAAGATGATCTACTCTTTCAACGCTTGCTTGAGTGCCTAAAACTGCTCGAAAAGTATCCAGTTCGGTTTTGCAAAACTGCTGACACTCCTGTGCGGCTGAGCAAATAGGGCAATGGTTCTCTATCAAAAGCCAGCCGTCAGGAAGTAGACGAACTTCCGCCATGTAGCCCTCGGAGCTCCTAAGTTTTGCGAGGCCGGCTATTCTTGAGGCGAGATCGGCGGGTAGCTTAGCTAATGTTTTTTGATAGTTGCTTGTCGCTTGCTCGCCGCGCTGGGATATGACTTGGTTTAGCCCGCCCTCGCCGAAATTCTCTCGGATTACGTTGATTAGCTCGACGGTGACTTGGGCATGCCCGTCGGGGTAGCGTTCGTGGCCTGTTTTGGTCAATGTCCACAGGTGAATGGGTCTGCCGCGGGTTTGTTTTTCAGCATCGCTCTGCGCGACGAGGCCTTTTGATTGAAGGTCAAGTAGGTGTTGCCTAATACCCATTGTGGTCATATCTAACTGGTTTGATAAAATTTTTACCGACTGCGGGCCGCGGGTCTTAAGCCTGTCAAGCAAGGTCAGCTGTGATTTAGATAGCTCCAAGTCGTTATTCCTATGATTGGTGTCTGCAGCCAGATAATTTAGATTGATGATAGGTAGGCAGATTATCGGCTAATACAACCCTATCGGCAAATTATTTAAAGTATTTACTTTGTTTAAATTGCCACGGCGTGGCTTATAATAGTAAAGTAATTGCTTTATTATAATAATTAACCACTTTGCATGAAAAGGAGATTGCAATGCAGATTATAGAACATGTTCATTTGGGCGTAAAAAACTTGGCTAAGACGGAAGCATTTTTGATTGCGGCACTGGCCGAGTATAGCCGCCGCGGCAGCGGCTATGCGCAAGGCTATGGCAACTGGGTACATGTGGGAGGGGCGGATAACTATATTGCCTTGACTGAAAGTGAAGTTGACCCGGACCCGAACTTTCTTCGCCATATAGGTTTGGCTGTAGATGACCTTGATACGGTTATTCGTCGGCTAGAAGCTGCTGGGTACAGCCCCAGCGATGCTAGTGCCCTTGATTCCCATCCATTCAGAAGAAGAGTTTACTACCTTGATGACAACGGTATTCATTGGGAGTTCGTTCAGTATCTCAGTGATGATTCAGGCCAGCGTAATGATTATACCGAGTAGCGTTGGCCGTTTGACTGGCTGTAGATTTTTTTCAGAGGCACATTGTCTTTGACGAAGCGCGGCAGACGCTAATCCCACTTAATGCGTTAAGCGCATTTGGATATGAGGGATATCGTCTTCCATATAAGGTTCTGAATCGGTTTTGAAGCCTAAACTTTGATAAAATTTCTCCAGATAAG
>JBLHTH010000185.1:0-5593 GCA_047627195.1 Pseudohongiellaceae bacterium
GTGATTAACGACACCAGGATGAATATAGTTCCGGGTGACCACAGAGGCTGAAACGATGCCGAGATATCACTGCCAAATATTTGCGGCCAGGACCATGTAACAAAAGGGTTGGAGTCGCGGAGAAAACTTTCAAGATTAAGGGATCGCAACCTAGTGAGAACTAATAATCCTGCCACGAACACATAAGGTGACCAGGCGCGCAGCAGACTCATAGGCTCAGCTGCATCGGGCTTTGGCTGTGCAGTTGGGGTCAGAGTGCTTGACCATTCTGGTTCCCAGTTAGCTCGGTCATCAAAGTCCCAGCAGTCTTCCGCTTTTGGCATGAGAAAGCCCGCTTTAGCCGAGCTTACGACAATGGCAAGGCCGGCCATACCGCCGAGTAATGAGGGAAATTCTGGTCCAAGGTAGGTGGCAACTATATAGTAGGGAATTGTCATGGCGAAGGCGGCGAATAGCGCGAATTTCCAGATCTTGAATCCATCTGCAAAAGAGCGCGCCTTGCCGAAAAATCGAGTCATGATCGATGCAACGAGCAAAGGAATAAAGGTGCCCGCGATAGCGTGAATTAGGGCTACCTTGGTTGCGATAAAGGCTAAGAAATCACCCCATTCGGTGTATCCAAGCTGAGCAGCATAGTTTGCCATTTCTGGGTCGGCGGAAAGGCCAGTGCTTACACCCACTAGGATCGGCGTGCCCATGGCGCCGAAGGATACCGGTGTACTTTGAATGATCATGCCTGCCACAACAGCGGCCATGGCCGGGAATCCTAGGCCAACCATTAAGGGTACGGCAACAGCGGCAGGCGTGCCAAAACCTGCGGACCCTTCAATAAACGATCCAAAAAGCCACGCAATAATAATGACCTGAATGCGCCGGTCTGGGGTGATGTCGGAAAACCCTTGTCGAATTGACTGGATAGCGCCGCTTTGCTGAAGCGTATTGAGTAGCAAGATCGCGCCGAAAATAATGTAAATCAAGGTGCCTGCAACTATGAGTCCGTTGACGCTTGCAGCTAGTACCTTGACAGTTGGTACTCCCCACACGAGCAAGGCTAAAGCGGAGGCTGTTAAATAAGCAATTGGCATTGCTCGGCTGGCGGGCCAGCGCAGTAGGACTAGAAAGAAAGCGACGGAAATTATAGGTAGTAGTGAAAGTGCTGCTAGGACAGTAGGGCTCATAATATTATTCTTTTATTTGATTGAGCGATTAGTCAAATAGTAACTTGCTTGCAGCTTAGCAGATTCTTAGCTAACACTTAAAGCCTAATGAGGGCATTAGTAGGCTTAGCTGCTTGAGCTTTGGGTTGTGGCTTTGTGTTGTGATTGAGCTGCGATGACGTTATGAAAGTTGCGAATCAGTCTCGATAAACTAAAATCCCTTGTAGTAGGGAGCTGACTAGATTTGTTAGTCTAGGAGTATTTTGAGTATAACGGCCGAAATGCCTAAGGTGTGCGTTATGGAAACAACTACAATTGTAATACTGGTCGTGATCGCGGCTCTGTTTTTTTACGGGGTCGGGATTTATAACCGTCTGGTTAGCCTTAAAAATCGATACCAAAATGCGTTTGCGCAGATAGAGGTGCAGCTTAAGCGCCGCTATGATTTGATTCCCAATTTGGTGGAGACAGCAAAAGCCTACATGGTTCACGAAAGTGAAACGTTGGAAGCTGTTATTGCTGCCAGAAACGCGGCGGCAAATGGGTTGGCGGAGGCGGCGGCAAACCCTGGCAATGCAGGCGCGATCAAAGATCTGGCCGGTCAAGAAGGAGCATTAGCCGGTGCGATGAGTCGATTTAATGTGGTAATGGAAGCCTATCCAGACTTGAAAGCAAGCCAGAATATGATGCAGTTAACCGAAGAGTTAACCTCCACTGAAAATAAAGTCGCGTTCTCTCGGCAGGCTTTCAATGATCAGGTTATGGCGTACAACACCTACAGGCAGTCTTTTCCTCCGGTGGCGTTTGCAGGCGTTTTTGGCCACAGCACGGACGCTAGTCTTTTGGAATTTGAAGACAGTGCAGCCATTCAAGAAGCGCCAAAAGTCACATTTTAATATGACGTTCCACATACCAATTATTAGAGAATTTGAGTAAGGGGCTCTAGAATGAATTTTTTTGAGTCGCAGGAATCAGCCAAGCGCAGCACTTGGAAGCTTTATCTTCTTTTCGTGTTAGCGATTTTGTCGTTGGTTGTGGTGACAAATTTTCTCATCATGTTTGTTTTTGGGTTTGCTAGCACGCAAATGACAAGCATGGCTGGAACACAGCAAATGCATTTCGATTGGAATCAGTTTCTAATTGTTGGCGCGGCTGTTACGGCGGTCGTTTTTTTCGGCAGTCTCTATAAAATTAAGTCACTGTCTGGCGGCGGCTCACGCATAGCTGAAATGCTGGACGGTAAGTTATTGCTCGGTGGGGGCGAGAACTTCAAACAGCAGCAGGTTCTCAATGTAGTGGAAGAAATGGCGATCGCTTCGGGTGTGCCAGTGCCTCCTGTCTACCTACTGGATGAACAAGGTATCAATGCTTTTGCGGCAGGTTATGCGCCAGCTGATGCCGTTGTCGGTATCTCGGTTGGAGCGGTTGAGACCTTGAGTCGTGATCAGTTGCAAGGGGTGATAGCTCACGAATTTAGTCATATTTTGCATGGTGATATGCGAATCAACATTCGTTTGATCGGGGTGCTGCATGGCATTTTGATTCTCGGAATTGTCGGTAGGGGTTTGCTATACAGCCGGAGTTCTTCGCGTAATTCTCGATCGAAAGGCCAAGGCGCGCAGGTGGCAATTGGCTTAGGCCTCGTTGCCATTGGCTACATAGGTGTCTTTTTTGGGAATTTAATTAAGGCCGCTGTTAGCCGGCAGCGAGAGTATCTTGCGGATGCGTCTGCTGTTCAATTTACCCGCAACCCTGAAGGAATTGCCGGAGCCCTTATGCAGATTGCGCAGCATAGTGGCCGCTCTTACCTCTCACATCCGGCAAGCTCGGAAATTAACCATACCTTATTTGAAGAAGGTGGCCCGAGCTATCTGAGCAGTATGTATGCGACGCACCCGCCTCTAGAAAAGAGGATTGGGGCGATTTTGCCTAATTGGGACGGCAGCTTTGGATTGCTGAAAAAGCCTGATGCCGATGCTACCAGTGGCAATCAAAACCAAACACAAAAGCCAGAATTACAAACCCCGCCGACGCAGCAAGAGAAAATGACGACGATATTGACGAGCATGGGCGGCATGGTAGCCGCTGAACAAATGGTCAGTCAGATCGGCAATCCTGACAAGCGCCATATTGCTGCTGCCGCGCAGTTGATTCAAGAAGCGCAGGGCCCGCTTTTGGATGCGGCAAGGGAGCCCTCGGGCGCTAGAGCAGTGCTGTATTTTCTTGTGCTGCATCCTCAACATGAATCGCGGCAAGCACAGCTTAAATTGATAGAAGAGTATGCCGATGTAGGCGTTTATCTGGAGCTGGTTAGGCTTATTGAAAAAGCTAAACCTGTCGATTCTGTAGAGCGGCTACCTATCTCTAGTATTGCTATCTCAAGTTTGCGACAGCTTTCAAAGGGTCAGTATCAACTATTCAAATCAAATTTTGAAAAACTCATCACCTTAGACAGTAAAGTGAGTCTTTTTGAGTGGGCGCTTCAAAAGACAGTTTTTCATAATCTTGATGCCGTATTTGGAGAGACTAAATCATCAATGGGCGGTAGAGCTGAGTTAAAAGATGTTCTAAAACCGATGTCAGTTTTGCTGTCGATAATTAGCTACTCTAATGAGTTAGAAAAGCTAAGCCCAAGCCAAGCTTTTAAAGCCGGGCAGAAGCTTTTGGGGCTAAAAGTTGAGCTAATTCCGAAAAGTTCGATAGGGTTTGAGTTGCTGAACGACGCATTGCTTGAGCTGGCAGAACTTAAGCCGCTTAAAAAGCCAGCTCTTCTTAAAGCCTGTGCAGCAGTGATTACCGCTGATGGGAAAATAGCCCCGATTGAAATTGAACTGCTCAGAGCAGTGGCAGCGACAATTGATTGCCCGATGCCACCGCTCACCGAGCCTGTTAGCTAGTTATTTCGAGCTATTTTTTACTGTTTCTTAATTTAGCCTGCGCCGCTGCCAATCTCGCAATTGGGACTCTAGGAGGTGAGCAGCTTACATAGTCGAGGCCGGCACGGTGGCAAAAATCAATGGATGAAGGATCACCCGCGTGTTCGCCACAGATGCCAAGTTTTAAACTAGGCTTGGTGCGACGGCCCTTATCAACGGCAAGGTCGATTAGTTTGCCAACGCCCGTTTGGTCCAGACTCGCAAAGGGGTTTTTATTGTAAATTTCTTTGCTCTGGTATTCGTCGTAGAACAAGCCCATATCGTCACGACTAAGCCCCAGTGTCATTTGAGTTAGGTCATTGGTTCCAAAGCTAAAGAAATCTGCTTCTTGCGCTATTTCGTCCGCAGTAATCGCGGCACGAGGTACTTCGATCATGGTGCCAACCAAATACTCAATGCGCACTTTACGATTGGCCATAACTTCTTTAGCAATGCGGTGAACTGTTTTCAGTTGGTCTGCTAGCTCTTCAC
Source organism: Pseudohongiellaceae bacterium (assembly GCA_047627195.1). GTDB lineage: Bacteria > Pseudomonadota > Gammaproteobacteria > Pseudomonadales > Pseudohongiellaceae > UBA9145. Next base: position 4,565 of record JBLHTH010000185.1, read on the forward strand.
GGAAACCAACTAGAGGAATCATGATCTCTGGTTTTACTTTGATGCCTTTTTTACCTTTGAGCACTTGTGCGGCGGCTTCGAAAATAGCCCGAGTTTGCATCTCAGTTATTTCAGGATAGAGAATGCCGAGACGGCAGCCGCGACAGCCAAGCATCGGATTTTCTTCATGAAGCGCCTTTATGCGATCAATGACGTAATCGAACGGTACACCAAGCTTCTCTGCGAGCTGACGCTTAACGGCATCATCTTGAGGCAGAAACTCATGTAATGGCGGATCCAATAAACGTATTGTTACGGGGCGTCCGTTCATCGCTTTGAACAGGCCAACAAAATCTTTCTTTTGAAAAGGCAGTAATTTGCGAAGCGCTGCCCGTCGTTGCACTTCATCGACGGCTAGAATCATTTGCCGCATATAGTCAATTCGGTCGCCGTCGAAGAACATGTGCTCGGTTCTGCAAAGGCCAATTCCTTCTGCTCCAAACGCCACCGCCTGCGCAGCCATGGCAGGGGTATCCGCATTGGTGCGGATTTTCATAGTACGGTGCTTGTCTGCCCACTTCATGACAGTTTGAAAGAGCTCATAGGTATAGCTGTTAGCAGGCTTCATGCCGCCTTCGAGAACACGTTTTACTTCGGAGTCAGTGCTTTCGATCATCCCGGCGTAAATCAAGCCAGTGCTGCCGTCGATAGAAATGTAGTCGCCTTCTTTGAGTACGGTCTTGCCTGCGGTTAACGTGCCTTTTTCATAATTGATGACCACGTCACCTGCACCACAGACGCAGACCCTTCCTAACTGACGAGCAACCAGTGCCGCGTGAGAAGAAACGCCACCTCTGGAGGTTAGTATGCCTTGTGAATGGAGCATACCCTTGAGATCGTCAGGCGAGGTTTCAGTGCGGCATAGAACCACTTTGTTGCCGCGGCGGGTTTCAATTTCAGCCTTGGCTGCAGTAAACGCTATGCGCCCGGTTGCGCCGCCTGGTCCAGCAGGCAGACCCCGACCGATCTTATGCGCTGCTTTTAGAGATT
>JBLHTH010000186.1:0-5564 GCA_047627195.1 Pseudohongiellaceae bacterium
TTCGATAATGCGATTATTCAGCGTAAACGCATACTCCAGCTATTTGACTACGATTATCAAATAGAGTGCTATGTCCCAAAAGCAAAACGCAAGTTTGGCTATTTTTGCTTGCCGCTGCTTTACAACAACAGCTTGGTGGCGCGGATAGATGCTAAAGCTGATCGCAAGAACCGTGATCTTCATATAGCTCACCTGCATTTAGAAAAACCAATCCGAAGCCTAGACCGGTTTTATTCCAAATTGTTGGCGGAGCTAAAACGGTTTGCAGATTTCAATGGCTGCGATAACATTGTATTGCATGAAGTTTCAGGAGCGCCTCGGCCGAATTGGTAGTACATTGCCAGACTTGGGCAAGCGTAAATCACCAAACCTTAGCTGGTAGCGTTGACTAATTGGCCTCTCCACTCTTATTCCTCTAGCGAGTCTTGCTTGGATAATCAACTTGTAGAGTGATCTTTTATATTTCGAGTACTTTCGTTTTTTTTCGAACCGTTTTTTCAAATTACTTTTATAACTACAGGGACACTTCCGATTGAGATTGGTTTTTGGATCACTGCTGGCGATTGCTATTCTTGGCTTGGCGACCATGGCTTATACAGAGCAGGAGGCTTTACTGGCCTTCATCAATGAGAACATTAGCACTCTGTCTCCCTCTGTTTCAGCCCTAATGATTGTGGCCTGGGTGGGCATCGGTACAATTATCTGTATACCCAACACCGTCCTTTTTGTAACCAGCGGAACCTTGTTTGGGTTTTGGTGGGCGTTTACTTTCAACCTTGTTGGATTCGGGTTTGGGTCGACGCTGGCATTCCTGATCTCCCGCTATGGCTTTTATGAATTCGTTCGAGCCAAAGCACATGCTATGCTGCAAACATTCAATCAGCGCTTTAGTGATAACGGCTGGAAAGCAGTAGCGATCGTGCGACTAACTCCTGTGTTCCCTTCTTTTGCTGTCAACTATCTTTTAGGCATTACCCACGTAAAATTCTTCGACTATGTATGGGCAAGTATTTTATTTACCGTGCCTGCCTGTTTGATTTTCACCTACCTAGGAGGCGCTTCAATAGCATTCCTACTTGAGAGCGAAGGGCCCAATACCTTGCTAAAAATCCTGCCTGTTGCAGTCATTGTTATTCTTGCTGCTATCATTTTTGTGATTAGGAGGCGTGCCACCAATGCTTGATAGAATTGGCATAGTATTCAACCAAACCTCTATCAGGCTCGTTGATCGTAAATTGATCGTCTTCCTCAATTAGCAAACCCCTCTGATGAAGCATCTCCAAACTATTAGACAGCGTTCGATGCCTGGGCTTCTCATCAGGCTTCATAGCGGCACCCTTTTCGATCATTGAGTCAATAAGAGCATCACAATCGCTGAAGACTTCTAACGACGTGAGTGGTTTGTTTGCAGCGTTTAGAAAAACTGCGCACAAGATTGGCACAGGAATGATTGGCATCACAAAGCGCAGCTCATCCATGAGGTGGTTAGCGAGCTCTACCACCTTGGATATTCGCTGTTCTTTCTCTAGGTTTTTGAAATCCAGACTATGTTGCTCACAGTAGTCTCGCATGGAAACCGGCACACCAAAATTAACGCTGGCATAGCCATAGCGACCCCACCTCGCTCGGGAACCGGCAAAAAGATTTAGTTTTAAAAAAGACCACAGCTTCTTTAGATGCGCAGCTGTACTTAAGCGATTCTCTTTTTTATCCCAGTTAAGTAAGTTCTGATCTTCCAAAACATGATCGTAGTTAATCCCAATGGGCACAAACACGACTTCTCTATCTCTCTTTGCATCATAATTTCGAAGAATATAGTCCAGGAATCCGATTTTGGGCTCCCCTAGCAATCCATTCCTACTCAACCCCCCTTCCAAAAACACGGCTTGGCAAACTCCATTTTGGGTCGCCATATAGACATAGCGTTCTAGTACTTTCCGATAGAGCGGGTTTTGCGAGCCTCGCCTAACAAAAAACGCACCCATCGCCCGGATAAGGGTTTCCAGTGGAAATACCTTCGCCCATTCACCCACGGCGTAGGACAAGGTGACCCGCTCGGCAGCGAGGTAGCTGATAAGAATATAATCCATATTACTGCGGTGATTCATGACGAACACAACTGTGGAATCTGGGTTCACTCTTTGCAGATCTTTCGGTCTTGCCGCCGCGACTCTAACCCGATAAATAAACCGTGATACTTTCTTAGCCAGCCAATAAAACACTTGATAATACACATAGGCGTTAAAGGAAGGGACTATTTCCCGAGCATAGCTGCGCACTCGCTGCTGCAAAACCTCGCGTGGAATATTTTCCTCGATAGCTTGGGACTCTATAAGGCTAAGAATGTCCTGATCGAAGATCAGCTGGTCAATTAGAACCTGTCGCTTGGTGCTTTGCAAAGGCCGTATTGCTATATGCAACTTAGAATTAAGCTTATCAACCGCACGGTTTAAACGACGCCGAAAAAACCAACGCACGCTAGGAAACAGTACACTCATCACCACAGCGTAACCTGCTGCGAGTGTCAGTAAGAGGAAAAACCAAGTAGGTATTGAGACTGATGAATTAAACACGGCGATGATCGCTCTTGTTGCTTTGATTGGCAGTTTTTTTAGTAACTGTTTCTAGCAACTGCTTCTAGTAGCAATTGTTAGCAGCTATTTTGACAACAATGATGAATCACTATATTGAGTATTTCCATTAAATAGCCCCACAGAAGCTATCGCTTTCTTAACCGTAGTGCAATACGCGCCTAACAGTTATAGTACACAGAAAATTAATAACAAACGTTACACCCAAAACGTTCGGAGACGCGCATGAAAAAACTGATTCTCGCTCTAATCACGCTGCCTGCCATCATCTTGCTAAGCTATTTTTCATCAATCTATGCCCAAACGACAGGAGCGCCGGCTGCTCTTTACATGACTGAGGCTCAAATACTTGAAACGCTTGAGCGCGCCGCAGCCGAATCTGCGTCGGCTGGGGGCTGGTCTGTAGCCGTTGCACCTGGCATCTCAGTGCGCCGCCGTAGCAGCGGGGTAAAGCAATACGCAATCATTCACCCTTATAGTATGGAGATATATCGCGTGCTAGAGGGTAGCGGCACGTTCGTAACCGGTGGTCGTTTAATCTTGCCTTTAGCTGAATCGCCGACTGAGGACATTGTCAGAACACTCAATGGTGTCGAAGGCGGGCTGGAGCGACAGGTTAAAGCAGGCGATGTTCTTGTCCTGCAGCCCGGCACGCCGCACTGGTTCAAGAGCATAGATGGGGACACCATTAGTTATATGGAGTCACGAGTGCGCATCAGCACTCACCCTATTCAATTCCAAAACTAACACCCTACTTACAGAATCAGGTTCGCTGCCAACACTAAGATTGGCAGCGTTATTATTGTTCTCATCAGGAATATCACAAACAACTGGCTAATGTTTAACGGGATAGAGGAGCGTAATATTAGGGTCCCATTTTCGGCGATAAAAATTAGCTGGGTAATGGATAGCCCTGCTAGCACAAATCGGGAAACTGGACTCTCTAAACTACTCGACATAATGGCCGGAATGAACTGATCGAAAAACCCTACCAAGGTTCCTGACACGACTGCAGCGGGCTCTGGAATTTGCAGCAATTGAACTATCGGCAACATCGGTAAGCTCAGCCAATAGAAAAAGTCTGAATAGGTGTATATCACCAACGCCAAAAATTCTATCGTCATCGCCGCAGGCAATACGGTGATGTAAATATCCAGTATCGTGCGCGTGCCGCCGCTGAGTATTTGATTTGCAGTCGGGCCATGCTCGGCTCTGGCAAGCGCTCTTCCCCAAGCCTGACGAATGATACAATCCTGCTCATTGCTAGGCTCATGCTTGCGCTCAGCGCGATCGAAAAAGCCCGTGGAGACCCTGTTAAGCGGCGGCAGCCTAGGGGTGATGAAAGCCGCGACAATACTGGCGAATACAACAGAGAAGTAGAAAGGGAAAAATACGTGGTCGATTCTTGCCATCTGGCCAATAACAACGGAAAACGGAAGGGATACCGCTGAAAAATTGGTCACCACGACTGCAGCTTCACGGGCCGAATAGTAACCGTCCTCAAATTGGCGGATAGTCAGGATAGTGCCTACACTGGAATCGCCAACCCACGATGTCAAGGCATCAAGGCCAGCTCTTCCAGGAAGGTTAAATAGCTTTTGAAAGGGCCGGGTTAGCAATGTACCGACAAGCTCTAAGAATCCGAAGTCAGTTAAAAATGGCAGTAAGAAATTGGCAACTAACATTATGCAAAAAATAATACTCGCCATCTCTATATAAGCTACAGCACCGGTTGATTCGCCAATAATCCACTCTGGTCCAATTTCAAACACAGTAAGAATACACATGACAGCGCCGATAACACGCAAACCTAACCAAATAGAACTTGTACAAAACAGATGCTTTAGGAACGGATGATTGGTAATCCACTGGGGCCGAAAAAGAGTGGCATAGCTGGACATAATGCCGGACAACGCAAAAATTGCCGAGATTAGAAAAGGCAACCAGCTGGCTGACCACTGGCGAAGCAAGTCTGATAAAAACCCGATTACAATGGTTTGATTGCCATCTATCGTTACCGGCACAAGAAAAAGCGAAATACCTACCGCACAGGGCAGCAGAAACTTGAGTAATGAATTGCCACTGGTTCTATTCAAGATATCTTCCTTGACGCTGTGTCACGTATAATGCCGTTTTAGACAAGGCCGGTCACCCACGCTATCGATGGCCTACTTAACTCAACTTAACTTAACTACAACAACCAATAACAGGCACCCTGCCACGACACTCGGGAATCTAACATGTTTTCAAACGCGATAGTCCGTACACCTTGCAAGAATATGTTAGCAGGCATTACCACAGCCAATCTAGGCAGTCCCGACTATGATAAAGCAATAGTTCAGCACGAACGCTATATTGCGGCGCTAGAGAGCTGCGGCGTATCAGTTACCGTGCTTGATAAAGAAGAAGACTATCCAGACAGCACCTTTGTTGAAGACACCGCCTTGATCACCTCAGAGTGTGCCATCTTAACCAATCCGGGCGCACTTTCTCGCAAAGGTGAAGTCGACTCGATTCGTGAAGCGCTTACAGAATTTTATTCCGAACTTGAAGAAATCAAGGCGCCCGGCACATTAGATGGTGGCGATGTAATGATGGTGGGGAGTCATTACTATATTGGGCTTTCTGCGAGAACTAACCCAGAGGGGGCAAAGCAACTTATTGTTATTTTACAAGCTCATGGGCTTTCCGGCACTACCGTTGCAATGGGCAGCATTTTACATTTGAAGACTGGCCTCAGTTACCTAGAAAACAATAGTCTTATTATCGCTAGCGGATTCAAGCAAGACGCGCAGTTTAAATCATTCGATCAGATCGCTATTCACGACGACGAGAGCTATGCCGCAAATGCCATTTGGGTCAATGACAAAGTCATTGTGGCTAGTGGTTTCCCAAAGTCACAGGCGGCTATCGAACAAGCGGGCCATGAAACCATAGCGCTGAACATGTCTGAATTTCAGAAACTCGACGGCG
>JBLHTH010000187.1:0-5512 GCA_047627195.1 Pseudohongiellaceae bacterium
CAAAGCAACATACGACACAAGAACACCAAAGATAACACCCTGCTAACAGCTGTTGGTTGGACATGAGGAGAGTTAAATAATGAAAAGAACTAAACTTACACGCCTGCTAGGCTTATTAGTGGCGCTTACTGCGCCCGCGGCCTCATTTGGTCAGGCAGACCAGATTACTTTCCACAAAGACATAGAACCGATATTGCAGCGCAGCTGCCAAGGCTGTCATCGCGACGGCGGTGTAGGCCCAATGCCGTTGGTAAGTTTCGATCAAGTAGCACCTTTCGCCGGCTTAATTGAATACAAGACTGCTATTAGAGACCGCGCCGGAGCCATGCCGCCCTGGTATGTTGAGAAAGGCATTGGCATTCAAGAATTTAAAAATGACGTTTCCTTAAGCGACGCAGAAATTGCCGCTATATCCTCATGGGCACGAGGCGGCACACCCGAGGGTGACCCAGCCGATGCTCCAGACGCCTTAGTATTCGATGACAGTATAAAATGGACTGCCGGCGAACCTGACCTTATTCTCTCAAGCAATGAAGTCACGAAACTGTCGGGCACTGCCGATTGGTGGGGCGAGATCGATAGCATGCTCGTCGATATACCCGAAGACCGCTGGGTTAAATCAGTTGAAGTTGTCGAAGTGAATGATGTTAATAATCAAGCAGCCAAAGGCTCAGATACCGTAGGTGGCGCATATATATTCCACCATATGATCTGGGGCACCGCTAATTTGGATGAGAACGGCAATCGAGCTGGCCGTTCATTAGCTTGGCCAGTACACGAAGTTGGCCGAAACGCCGATATATTTGATGAAGATGCGGGCCGCCTATTAACAGCTGGCAGCTACCTTGTATCGGATTCCGTGCATTTACACTCCAATGGCCGGGACACCACTGCCCATTTGGAAATTGGCTTTCGCTTTCATCCAGTTGGTTACAAGCCCAAGTTCAAAGACGCGTTCTTCAACGCCCAAGGTAACGGCGTAGACATCAGCATCCGTGGCGATGAAAAAGATCAAGAATTGCATGCTTATACTACGTTAGCTGAGCACACCAAAATATCTACGTTCGAGCCACATCTCCACGCACCAGGCGAGAGAATGTGTCTTGAAGCAATTTGGGGCTACAGTGTAGAGACACTGTCTTGCGTTGGTTATGACCACAACTGGGTTCGTGGCTATGCCTATGCCGACGATTCCGCGCCACTTCTACCCAAGGGCACAATCTTGCATATCGTCGGTTATATGAACAACACCGACACCAACCCTAACGTGCCGGATTCTAGAAACTGGCAGGGTTCGGGCAATCGCTCTGTGACCAATATGTTCATCGATCTCGGCATCCGAGTGACCATGACAGATGAGCAATTCTTTCAGGAAATGGAGAAACGTCGCCAAAATTTGAACCTTGGCCCCAACGACCATGTAGTCGGCTGCCCTCTTTGCCTAGTGCCACTAATACAACCCATAGGCAACGCCTCAGTAGATCAGGCCTCGGCTAATGATGTTGCTCTACAAGAGGCTAACTAATAATGAATTTGAGTACTCAATCAATCCCCAAGGCGATACTTTTTAGCCTGATGGCAATTGTATTTGCTACTACATCGCTCGTGCAGGCACAGTCTACTTACAACTTCGGCAAGAATGTCGAAGTAGCCTACGAAGGCTGGCGCCCTCTCGAAGATGGCACGTTTAACTTCATGTTCGGCTACATGAATGAAAACTGGGAAGAGGAACCCGATATAGAAATAGGCGAGAATAATTTCTTTTCGCCCGGCGACGCAGATCGTGGTCAACCGACTCGCTTTTTGCCCCGTCGCAATCGCTTCACCTTCGAAGTCAATGTTCCCGCTGACTGGGGCGATCGCGAATTAGTCTGGGAGTTAACAGTCCACGGTGAAAAACGCCGTGCGTACGCAACTCTAAAGTCTGACTACCTAGTTGATAATATGGTTATCGCCTCAGAGACTGGCGCGCTGGGCGCAGGTTCGTCTAGCCCAGAGTCTAGAGCTAACGTAGCACCGGTGACTACACTTCAGGGTGAGACAGTAGGCGGCAAGCATGTGCGCAGCGTTCGGGTTGGTGAGCCGCTGAGCTTTACCACACAACTTACCGATGATGGCATACCTAAAACTCGAAGTAATGCCGACACAGTTCGCATGATTGCCGCTAGCCGTGGCGAAGGTGTAACCGAACAAATGGTACAGAACCAAATGGCTCTACGAATTCCATGGCAGCCTACCGTGCAGAAACTCAACGGTTTGTTTCTATCTTGGAACGTCTATCGTGGTCCTGGCGAAGCAACATTCAATCCGCCGCAACCTAAGCCTTGGGAAGACACGAGGCCAGGTTCTAACTCTGCTTGGGGCTTGAATTGGTCACCACCTGTAATTCCTGCAGACGGAATGATCGGCACTACGGTTACCTTTGAAGAGCCAGGTGAGTATGTGTTGTGGGGCCGAGGCGATGACGGCATGCTGTATCATGATGCATTTATGACAGTTACCGTGACCGAGTAGTGATTTAGATCGACCGACTGGCTAGCCTCAATTGGGCCTTGCGAGTTAAAATAGAACCGCGACTTTGTTCGCGGTTTTTTTTGCCTGCTAAATATAGGAAACACCGCATTTTTTGATTGAAGGGGAAGATAGACAGAACAGCAATATTCAACATTATCCACAGCCGTAGTGAGTCCGTATTTTCAATTTAAGCAGAGAAGTTGAACTTATACCTAACCATACGAAGCCACCTTAGACGAATTCCTTTACCTCCTCAAAGCAAGATGGCTAATTGCTTGCGGGTAGTCGGTTCGATCGGCGCTAATCGGTGATTGCGATAGCTGGAGATTTATAGGTTTTCTTGATCAGCTTTTTGAGCGTCGGCAGATATAAGTCGCCAAACTTTTTGAAGTAAAGGCACGATTTGCTGATCTTGTGCTTTCCGAGGTTTTCCAACAGGGCACCTTGCTTCTCTAATTCGCAGTGCAAGTAGAGAAGCAAGGTCTGTTTGCAAAGTAGAAAACCAACATGAAACCAGTTTCCCTCGCTCGTTTTGCCTCTATAGCGGAAATTGCCAAAACCGACCTTAGCCTGTCCCCACATGAAAGTCCGCTCGCCTTTCAGTTACTTCATCAGCTCAAACAGGTTTAGGCAATCCGCCTGTTTCTGCTCATCCTTAACGCCTGCAAGAAACTTATCAACGCTGACATCGTTATTTTTTATTTTAGGTTTTGTCATTGGGAATACCTAGTAGTTGCTGCAAACGGCGTAAAGTCGTTTGTCGCTCCAGCTACATTCAAGTAGGAGCAACGTACACGTCACAGATTCGTTTCCACGCCACTCGCTGGACGGTAACAGTTACGAGCCGCACGGCGACCAAACGAAAAACGCCTCAAAACTAAGCTCCATAGTTACACAGCAGCAGTTGGAATTGACTCCGAAGGTTCATCCCATCAACGGCCCTCCAGTTTTAGCGCCGTATATTCGAACGCATCTTCGTTGAAGCACAATATTCCACTTCGAAACTAACCGCGGAGCCTCCCAATTTCATTGTGAATTCAGTCTCGTGGCTTTAGAAGAACCGCGACTTTGTTCGTGGTTTTTTTAGTTTCTGAATAAGGGAGGCTAACAGCCCTGATTCTGCTTCAGATCAAACTACCATTATCACCTTTGAGTTATCCTCTTAGATTGACCCCTTTAATTCTGCTTTCGCTAGGAGTAATATCCATTCAATAACAACACCAAAAAAAACAACAGAATAAGGGCCGAGAAAATGGCTACACACCACGCAGCGGAAAATGAAGTCGTCAATCTTGAAACTTGGGCCAATGACATTCCCACTGAAAAGTCTAAGGTAATAGCCCGTATAGACGAGATGGAGATTGCTCGAATAGTTTTGAAAACCGGTGAAGTATTTCCTGAACACCAAGTCACGGGCCCTGTTACAGTTCACTGTATTAAAGGCCAGACTGACTTCACTTCAATGGGGATAACTCAAACACTTTCACCGGGCCAAATGCTGTACTTGAAGCCAAACCAACCGCATTCGCTTAAGGCAGTTTCGGACTCGGTTTTGGTGTTGACAATTATTTTTAAGCGCTAGGTGCTATTTAAGCTATGACTATTAAGTCAGGCCTCGATTTCAACTGATCCAGACTGTTTTCTCATTAAAGCGATATTCTCCTGAGGTACAACCAAGGCCTGTTTATTCTCCAGATTATAGAAATAAGAGAATCGACTGGTACTGCCTATTAATGCCAGAGATGACTCAGGGGTTTGAGGGGATAGTTCAGAAAATCTCACGGTGTATTCGTCTATATCGCCAGCTTTTATAGCATTGGCGTTGCCAATAGCATAATCGCTAACCAACACAAAAACGAAATACAGAATAAACAGAATAAACAGAATCGGTAGAACCGGATCCGTATATTTTGCTGCGCCCTTATTAATCATCCACCTTCTGTATCCCGGAAATTTTTTCCTAGACCAAAGATCAAGCAAATATGCTGCTAGAGTAAAAAAACTTATCCCGAAAAAAATTACGATCGATATTGGCTCTTGAATAGAAGCAAGTAAGAAATCGGAAAGATCTACAAATTTGACAATATTGATTCCAAATTCTCGATAAAAGAAGAAGCTATAGATCACACCGATTGCAGAAATCAGCAAGTATGCAAGGGTGAGCAGAAGAGACGGGTGATTTCGAGTCATTCTCTGAAGAAGGTCAATCATAAAATTTTATTGGATTTCCGCGAATTTTCCAATTGAGCATAAAGCCTAACAAGATAGAGGTTCAAGCGTAAAAATGCGGGCCGATTAAAGGTCAAGAAGAGCCATCCAGCCCACCTAACCTGCAAAAATAGCTCGGTTTATTCTTCGAATTATAAGACCCGAAATTAAGTGCCACATATTCAAAAATTGATATTTTCCAGCCACCATCGTGACGGCAGTAGTACCAAATCCGATAAATTGGCGTACGCAGAGGGCACTAGTGGCATAAGATTTTTCTTGTAGTAAGTTCTTAAACTTCTTTCAAGGAATGCCAAGGATCAGTCAATTACATGTTATCGGTGGTTATTTCCATATCACAGGTCTCCACGCAGAGAGACGAGCCGCTTTGCGGGGATGAGGGTATTAAGCTTAGAGCCGAAGAGTCATTTAGCCATTAAACTATTAGTGCTCCGCTGGCCTATTTTTGGAGCGCTTTTCCCTCGCGAATTAGCTTTACAGGTCACTTCAGCAGGCATACGCTTTCTTGATAAATAAACCCAGTCACTACATAGCCCGGTGGTTCAATGATACGTCTCCTGCTTATCACATTCCTTACAAGCGCACTCAGTCAATGCAGTCCTCCTGCGTCGTCTCCCATTGATAGTCAGCCAGATTCATCGTCAGTCACTACAATGGATTATTCCGCGCAGGGTCTACTCGCCGGCACCTTACCCGAAATAGCGGATGCTTTGCGCGGTGGCGAAATAAGCGCTGAAGAACTAGTAGAATTATACCTGCTGAGAATTAC
>JBLHTH010000188.1:0-5510 GCA_047627195.1 Pseudohongiellaceae bacterium
ATAACAGGAGAATTTAAATGTCACTAAAAGGATCAAAGACAGAAGAAAATTTGAAGGCGGCTTTTGCCGGCGAGTCACAGGCAAATCGTCGCTATCTGTACTTCGCTCAGAAAGCAGACGTTGAAGGTTACAACGATGTGTCGGCACTTTTCCGCTCTACTGCTGAAGGCGAAACTGGGCACGCTCATGGCCACCTCGAGTATCTTGAAGAAGTGGGTGATCCAGCCACTGGCATGCCAATAGGCGGCACATCAGACAATTTGAAGTCCGCTGTTGCCGGTGAAACTCATGAATACACTGATATGTACCCTGGCATGGCAAAAGATGCTCGTGATGAGGGTTTTGACGAGATTGCTGATTGGATGGAAACATTGGCGAAAGCAGAACGCTCCCACGCTAATCGTTTTCAGAAAGCACTGGATGTTTTGGATGATTAAAAAGCGACGCTCACTGTCTGCCGCCTAATCAGCCGGCAGACAGTGATTATAACGATACTAATATCACTGCAATTTTATCGCTGTCCGATTATCACGATGACGCAAGGAGACCTTCGATGGAAAGCGGCAGAGAAGGAGGATTAGCTGCGCCTACTCGGCACCCTCTTAACCAAAACGAGCCCAGTTTCTGGGATGAAGGCGATCTCAATAAAGAATTAGAGCGAGTCTATGATATTTGCCATGGTTGCCGGCGATGCGTCAATCTGTGCAATGCGTTCCCCACTTTGTTTGACCTCATCGATGAAAGTGAAACGTTTGAAGTGGACGGTGTTGACGTTGCTGACTACAAAAAAGTCGTAGATCAGTGTTATATGTGCGACTTGTGCTATCTAACCAAATGCCCCTATGTCCCCCCGCACGAGTGGAATGTAGATTTCCCTCACTTAATGCTTAGAGCGAAGGCGATCAATTATAAAAAAGGTGAACTTAAGTTTCGCGACAAGTTAATTACCAGCACTGACCTGATCGGCAAAGTGGCTTCTATGCCAGTGATCAACGGCTTAGTTAACAGCGGTAACAAAAACGCGACTATGCGCAGTGTGTTAGATAGTACATTGGGCATTCATAAGGATGCCGCGCTTCCTGAATATTCCCGTCAGACTGCCAGAAAGAAACATGCAGTTAAAATCTTTGACCCATCGAAAATAAACACCACGACCACATCAAATGACGCCAAGTTAAAATCCACAGAAGGCGCTACTGATGATAGTGAATATGAGAAAGTGACTCTATTTACGACTTGCTATTGCAACTACAACGAACCCTCCATTGCCGACAGCGTTATAAGCATTCTTGAGCATAGTGGCGTTACTGTTGAGCTCGCTGCCAAAGAATATTGCTGCGGTATGCCAAAATACGAGCTCGGCGATCTTGATACAGTAAAGCGCTTAAAAGAACTTAACATCCCCGCGCTTTATGAAACGATAAAGCAAGGCAATGTAATTATAGCTGCAGTTCCCTCTTGCGTTCTTATGTTCAAACAAGAACTGCCTTTAATGTTTCCTGATGACGAGGAGGTACAAGCGGTTGCTAAAGCTTTTTTCGACCCTTTTGAATACTTACAAAAATTACACAAACAAAACCGGTTAAACTTAAATTTTAAAACATCACTAGGCAATGTAAGTTATCACGTTGCTTGCCACCAAAGAGTTCAGAATATAGGCCCCAAGACAAAACAAATCCTCGAGCTTATTCCCGACACTTCAGTCAAAAATATTGAACGCTGTTCTGGGCACGATGGCACTTATGGTGTAAAAAAAGAAACCTTAGAATTCGCTAATAAAATTGTCAAACCTGTTGTTCGTCTAATAAAACAACAAAATCCTGATTACTATGGCAGCGATTGTCCTGTGGCAGGCAGACATATCGAGAACAATCTCGATACCGACCAGGCAACTGTGCACCCCATCGACCTACTTTGCCTTGCCTACGGGATTTAATAATTACAAATTGACGCCGGTAATACAAAAACAACAACAGCCCACAACTTAAGGTCCAATAATGAAGAAAATTACCACAGCTGATTTGCTAACCCCAGAAGCCTATGAAGCACAGAGGCCGGCGATTCGCCAAGCAGTCTTGGAACATAAGAAAACCCGCCGAGTGACTTTAGGCCCAAATGCTACGCTGCATTTTGAAGACTACATGGTGATGCGTTATCAAATACTGGAAACTATACGAGCTGAAAAGCTTATAGACGAGGCAGGCTTGCTCGAAGAGTTAGAAGCTTATAACCCACTTATACCGGATGGGAAAAACCTGAAGGCCACCTTAATGCTTGAATTCCCTAACGAGGCACAGCGCAGAGAACGACTGAGCCAGCTTATAGGCATTGAGGACATCATCTCAATTCAAATAGCGGATATGGACCCTGTTTTTGCTATAGCCAACGAAGACCTGCCACGATCCACCAATGAGAAGACCTCAGCGGTGCACTTCCTTCGCTTCGAGCTTTCCGATGACATGATAGCTGCCGCTAAAGCTGGCGCTGCTTGGTGCATCCGCAGTGAGCATTTGAACTATCAGCACGGCACCGAGGCGCTGTCAGATGCCATTTCTAAGTCTCTGCTGCGCGACCTAGATGAAGCTATAATTCCGCGCCACAATCACCTGAAATCGCCTTGACGCAATCAAGTTGTGGGGCGTTTTTTATTAAGTTAGACTACTTCGCCCAAAGCAAAAATCATCATCACCACTAAAAACTAAAAGCTATCGATTGCAAGTATCGATGAGAGGATAGCCAGATGACTAAAAGTTCAACACTAAAAATCGTAGGTGGCCTAGTTAGCGCACTCTATTTGACAACCACAGCCTTCGCAGACCATCACGATGAAGCCAATCCTAATTCGATCGTTAGGATTGACTCTGACAGATTCGGTATCGATAGCAACGAAATCTCTGAAATTCGCCGGCAAATGCAAGCAGCTGTTGACGGCGGTTTTATTCCTGGCGCCTTACTCATGGTTGGAAACTCAGATGGCGTTGGTTTCCTTGAATCAGTCGGCACTCAAGAAAAAGACAGCGCAACTCCAATAGACGAACAGACAATTTTCCGCATCTATTCAATGACCAAGCCAATTATAAGTGTGGCAATCATGACAATGGTTGAAGACGGGATGATTAACCTTGACGACCCAGTTAGCAAATTCATTCCAGAGTTTAGCGACCTGCAAATCATTGATCGCGAAACTGGCAATATAAGTGCGGCGAAAAATGTCATGACTATTGAGAATCTATTAACTCATGAATCAGGCCTGATACAAGCGATCTTCTCACCCGACAGTGACTTAGGGAAAATGTATCAAAGCAATCTGGCTGGTGAATTAACCGCACAAGAATTCGCAGCACGCATTGGCAAGCTTCCGGTTTATTTTGAACCCGGCACAGCGTGGCACTATGGCCATTCAACAGACGTGCTAGGCGCAGTATTAGAAGTCGCCGGCGGCAATACTTTAGACTTAGTCTTAGCTGAGCGTATTTTCGAACCATTAGGAATGGATGAAACTACGTTCTGGGTTCCTAAAAGCAAAAGCAGCCGAATCGCAGAGCCAATTTACGGTGATGCAATGCAAGATAATACAGTCCCAAGAACCATGCTTTCGGGAGGTGGTGGCTTGAACTCCACAACCGAGGACTATGTTCGCTTCGCCGAGATGCTATTAAATGACGGCGAGTATCGAGGTGAAAGGATTATTGACGAATCAACTCTCGAGTTGATGACAACAAAGACTATGGGTGAGGACGTCTCTCGCGAATTCTATTTCTTTGGTCAACAAGGCGATTGGGGGCTCGGTTTTCACCTGCAGCCTACAACCGACAGCGCCGAAGGCCCGCACAATTTTGGCTGGCGTGGCATAGGCGGCACTTTATTTGCGGTTGACCGTGAAAATGATTTTTACCTAATCTATATGGAACAAAAATGGGGCGGACCACAAGCCCCTTTTGATAACAATGTAGCCCAGCGTGTCATTTATGATGCAATGATGGACTAAGGTTATGCCACAGTTCAAATTGTTAACATAAAAAAAGGGAGGCTAAGCCTCCCTTTTTTTATGCTGTTTTCTAAGCGCTTTTTCTGCGCTTTGCTGTCGGCAAATAACTCAACTAAGTAATTCATATTTTCGCAAATAGCCCCGCAGCTGATGATAGCTCAGTCCCAAAGTTTCAGCGGCTTTCTTCTGGTTAAATTGACATTGCTCCATTGCCTGCTTAAGCAAGCCTATTTCAAAATCCTGGACCTCAGTTTTGAAGTCTATTGTAGTCCCCTCATCAATATCTCGAGCCAACTGGACACTCACCTTGCTGCTCTGTTCTACGCTAGCGCTGGCAGGAGACTCGACCCTACTGCTTGGCATCCTATTGCTAAGTCTGTAAGGAGAATCAAAAGGATTAAAAACCAGCTTGTTAATACTGCCTCCGGTATTTTGATATACCGCGCGCTCTATAACATTCTTAAGCTCGCGTATATTGCCAGGCCAAGAATAACTGCACAAAGATTTAGCTACCTTATCCGAAAAACCTGAGAAAAAGTCACCTCCAATTTCTTTTACCATGCCCACCGCAAAATGTTCTGCCAGTATTAATATGTCCTCACCCCGCTCTCTAAGCGGCGGCAACGTAACAACATCAAACGCCAACCGATCCAAAAGGTCTTCCCTGAAACGATGTTGCCTGGCCAGATCCGGTAAATCCTCATTAGTCGCCGCTACAATTCTTACGTTCACCTGAATAGTTTCATTGCCACCTAAACGCTCAAACTCGCCATACTCAATAACACGGAGGATTTTCTCTTGTACTGACAGGTCCGTGTTCGCCAACTCATCAAGAAATAAGGTGCCGCCATGAGCTCTTTCAAAATATCCTTTACGCTGCTTGGTAGCGCCTGTGTAGGCACCGGCTTCATGGCCAAAAAGCTGCGCCTCCAATAGTGTTTCACTCATCGCAGCGCAGTTAATCTTTAGAAAGCTACCTTCCCAGCGTTGGGATAGAAAATGCAATCTAGCCGCGATCAATTCTTTACCAGTTCCCCGCTCACCAACAATTAGCACCGGCTTGTTCAACGGTGCTACTAGAGAAATATGCTCCTGCATCTCAAGAAAACAAGAGGATTCACCTATCATTCTTGGTGCTGAGTTTTGATTTACCATAGCCGTCACTTAACTCAGATGCTTAAACTAAAAGGATGCGCCGACAAGCAGTTTAGAGAATCATCTATAAGACCACATTTATCGATAGTCAAAATTACCACTTGTTGGGTTTTTTAGCTATTAGAGCAAACCTGAAACTCGAAGAAAAAGTTTAATCTCTATATTTTTCAGTTAGTTGGGAATATTTCAAAACTTGGCACGGCAACTGCAATGTATAAAATATACCAACTTTAAATTGGTCTAAATTTGATTAACGGTACATTTGAGGTATCACCAATGAGTATATTTTCAAGACTATCTGACATTATCAACTCCAACATCACGTCGCTGCTCGACAAAGCAGAGAACCCTGAGAAGATGATCCGTA
>JBLHTH010000189.1:0-5415 GCA_047627195.1 Pseudohongiellaceae bacterium
GACTCATTCGCGAACAAACTCATCGGCGCTCTATTTTAAGGCGCAAGAGCGAGTGATTTTAGCGCACGGTTCAGCGCCAATCGTTGGCAATGCCCGTGCGAGTCTTTAGGTCTCGGCTATTTGATCCGTCAAATCTATTTTGACGACTTGTTTACCCCCTCTCTCTCCTAATAAGATCGGTTGGCATGGATCATGCTCAGCAAGTGCGAGCCCGTAGGGGCTTACTTGTAGAGCGATTCTAATTATTTCAGTTAGGGTTTCAAATTCACATTGCATTGCCTGTAGCAACTCAACTGCAGGTTAGGAGTTTTCTGTGGCGGTTAGCGTCTTCGACTTATTCAAAATTGGTATAGGGCCCTCTTCATCTCATACCGTAGGCCCTATGCGAGCAGCATTTATGTTCGTAACTGATCTTGAAACCGACGGCTGGATGGATAGATGCACAAACTTAAAAGTAGAGCTTTATGGTTCGCTAGCAGCAACAGGCGCTGGCCACGGTTCGCCGAAAGCGATTTTAATGGGCCTAGAAGGTGAAGCTCCAGCGACAGTCGATGTGGATAGTATTTTAGAGAGGGTCAACCAAGCACGCGCATCCAGCACGCTTAAACTTTTAGGCAAAAAAACCATTTCCTTTAACTTTCGCGACGACTTGGTCATGCATCGTCAAGAGTCATTGCCATTCCACCCCAACGGTATGCGCTTCACCGCCTTTTCTGCCGATGGCCAAACCCTTCTCTCCACTACCTATTTCTCTGTAGGAGGCGGGTTCGTAATTAACGAAACCGCAAGCGGCGAGAACATACTAGTTGAGAATGATGACGAGGTGCCCTACCCATTCAAGTCAGCTGATGAGTTATTACAACTTTGCGATGAGACCGGCTTGCCCATAAGCGCATTAGTGCTCGAAAACGAAACGGTTTGGATTACCAAATCAGAGATTCAAACGCAGCTCGACGCTATATGGCAAGTCATGCAAGACAGTATCGAGAAAGGCTGCCAGTCTGAAGGCGTTATGCCGGGAGGTCTTAAAGTAAAGAAAAGGGCCGCCCAATTGCACCGTAAACTGTCCAGCCAAATTCACACATCCAGCGCTGACCCGTTGAGCGTTCTGGATTGGGTGACCGTTTATGCGCTGGCCGTAAATGAAGAAAACGCCATGGGTGGTCGAATCGTTACCGCTCCCACCAACGGCGCAGCAGGCATCATTCCGGCAGTACTGCGCTATTACTTGGATTTTTGTCCTGGCGCCAAACAGTCAGACGTTGCACGCTTCCTCCTCACAGCTGGCGCCATAGGGATGCTCTACAAGCTTAATGCGTCGATCAGCGGCGCCGAAGTTGGCTGCCAGGGCGAAGTCGGCTCTGCTTGTTCAATGGCCGCTGGTGCGCTAACTGAGGTCCTAGGTGGTTCACCGCGCCAAGTAGAAAATGCTGCTGAGATTGCCATGGAGCACAATCTGGGACTCACCTGCGACCCCATCGGCGGACTAGTACAAGTACCCTGTATAGAGAGAAATGCCATGGCTGCCATCAAGGCGATCAGTGCTGCGCGCATGGCGCTGCGCGGTGACGGAAATCATTTTGTCTCACTAGATCAAGTCATTAAAACGATGCGTGACACAGGTAAAGACATGCAGGATAAGTATAAGGAAACCTCAAGAGGCGGTCTCGCGATTAATGTGCTTGCCGTCCCAGTATCTGTGGTCGATTGTTAGCCAAAACATATCGACGAACGCTATCACTCGCTTTTTTGAACCGTTATTGCTACGCGGTTTTGGTCGGGCCCCATTTTAAAAACTTGTTTCCAAAACTTGCTTAGCATTTGCGTTCAAAAAAAGCAATGGGCACACTTCGAGCTGCTTTTAAAATAAGATTTTATTGTTGGCTGCCCAAAACCTAATAAATATAAAAGGCTACCTAGCATGAGCACACCTATTCCCTTATAAAATAATAGCGCCTATTTTTTCGCCGCTTTTATACCTTTTGCCATAATAGCGTTTGGCTACAATCCCTTTTTTCGAGATCTTTCGTCCTTCGTTACCATGCGCCATTTACAAGGCATCGCCATGTTCGCCTGGCTTTTCATGTTAGTAGCCCAGGCGGCACTAATTCGGACTAAGCAGCGAAGCCTGCACCGCATGCTTGGAAAAGCTTCCTATGCCTCGGTGTCGTTCATTGCTGTAACAACAGTTTTGCTTACCCATTATTCACTCGGCTCTCGATTAGGCACACCCCTTGGCGGCTTAGTTCTCCCATTGCAATTATTTTTGCTGCCTCAGTTTCTTATAATATACGGCTGCGCCATAAAAAATCGCAAAGTTCCTGAGGTACATGGACGCTGAATAATTGGCACCGCCATGCCAATGATCGACCCCATATTCAATCGTCTTATCGTGTATACACTGGCACCAATATTTCCAATATTTCAACTTGCGGGCGTATTTATCACTTTCGCCACCACCGACCTATTGATATCTGCGCTGGCACACGAATAAACGCAAGGATGTCTTTTTGCCGATGCTTTATATCTGCCTAGCCAACCAATTACCAATACTGGCACTGTTCTTCATAGAACCTTGGCAAATTTTATGGGGAGAATTTGCCAATTGGTTTTTTTTCGTTGTCGCTTTCATAGTGTGAGTCTACACAGGGAAAGTTAGTCTCTTTACAGAATAAATTGTTCTTTTTTAGTTGATGCCCCAGCTCACTTACTACCTCTGAGATCAGGATTAAGGAGTTATCTAAGCAAGACGATACTAATGGCCAAGGCTGATAGACAAGCTAGATCAAAAGTTTAGTTGAAATTTTTGTGAGCAAACCAGACAACCTAAATTTTTCACCTAGCACCCTTGATAGGAAATTCTTTAATCCTGAAATAGAGGCCATCCGTGCAATATGATCTCGGTGAGAAAACTAAATCTAGGCCATAAAAAATCCCCGCTCACTATCCGCCATAGATGAGCAGGGATCTACGATAAACACGTCAGTAAAGCGCAGCGGGTTTACGTGGGTTTTGCTAGGCAAGGCCGCAGCGACGCGTTACCGCTAACAGAATCAGATTAATGCACGCACGCTGAATAGAATCTGAATAGCTGACCAGAACGCCCTAATAAGAAAATAATAGACATTGAAGAAATTCTAGTCAAAAAAAACCGGCAAATGCCGGCTTTTTTAGCAGGGTATTTTAACGACTAATTTTCAGTCGAATCAGACGCCTCAATTTCAAGTGGTGCATAGTAATCACCACCAGCTTTTTGAACATCCTGCACCCGCTGCTGCCAAGCAGGGCCTGCGGAACCGCCCTCTTCATACATCAAATCCTGACGCAGGTAGTTCCAGCTTGTCGGATCAAGCTCTTGCGCCATCGTCCAGTACTGCTCTGCTTTAGCCTCATTGTCGTTACTGAAATAATAAGTACCTAAGCGAAAAGTAGGGGCCGCCATTTCAGCTTCAGGCGTACGCTTTACAATACTGTTTTTTATCTTTTCAGAATCCCATACGTGCTGACTGTCATCGCCTTTGGCAACCCAGTCTCTCACGATAGGTACGTACTCATCAGTACCGAAAGCACCGTCCATATAAGACTTGGCATAGGTACCTTCATTGATACGTTTCACATTACCTTCTTCATCAATCCAAACCCCAGACGGCACGTTTACTAGGTTGTAAAGCGCACTGATGTGATGGTTCACGTCAATTAAGGCGGTATAGCTTACATTAGCCGCATCGAATATCGGACCCGCTGCGTCTTCGCCACCAGTATCTTGGGCGACAGAGATAATTTCAAAGTTTTGATCTTTTAGTTCTTCGTAGATTACTTGCCACACGGGCACGTCAAGTCTACAGCCTCACCAAGAAGCCCAAGTTAATAGCAGAATCTTCTTGCCGCGAAAATCTGACAAGCGAACTGTATTTCCATCTCTATCTTCAAGCGCAAAATCAGGAGCTTGGGCGCCGCGAAGGAAAGACTGACGCTCTAAAGGCATCGCTCCAAAGCTCCAAACACCATCAGAAAAATCTGTAGCATAGGCTTGCTGAAGCTTGTCTGCCAAGCCAGTTAGATTAAACCAGCCCTGGTCTTGACGAGTAACAAACATGTCACTGTCTCGGTCTTGCAAGACCGGGATACACAAAGCATCTAGACATGCGCCTTCTGGTTTTAATACAAAATCATTAACCCGCGTCAAATCTTCCGGGGTAATCCAAAGCTCGGTAGCATCTGGCAGGGTCTGGTCTATTTCTACAACTCGTTCGTTGTATAGCACGGTTGCACTTTGTGCGTTTACCAAACCACTGACAAACAAACTTCCCGCTAACAGGAATAGCTTGCCGTTCGTTTTCATAAATAACTCCTAGAGTGTAACTACATTCAAAGATTAATTTTGTAATTGATAATTCAACTGTTAAAAAAGGCGGCTGTTACTGCTTGCCTTCAGCCTCACGCTGTTCTGAAATACGCTCTCCGCGCAAAGTATTTAACAAGCCGTAGTTACCTTCATGACAAGCATATTCATACATCAACCCGTCAACTTTAGACATTGGCACCATAGCCACAATCTTGTCTTTAAAAGTACTCGGATCTTCGACAGTAAACTCGTATTCAACAGTGAATTCATCAGTTCTTGTGAATCGCTCGGTGAGAAGCTTATCTTCAGCAGACCCATAAACACCGAAGCTCTGAGTCAAGTTATTGAAATTTCTGGTCTCTACAACTAAGGTCTCCCCATCCCAATAACCTCTTGAATCGCCTGTCCATAAACGCACATCGCCAGACAAGGCTGGCTTATCAGTCAACGGCACAAGTCGCGCGTCGTGAATCATTTCAGTCATTACTACTACGGTGTCTTTAGCTTGAACAATTTGAACGTTGTTGTTGTACAAATTCGGTGTGAAAGGAGGGCCTGAGTTGAATCCCACGATGCAACGCTCAGAAATACCGCGATCCTCCGGGCCGTCTTTTGCAATGCCGCCAACTACCATTCTTGTAGGTCTGGTGCCCGGCTCGTCCGGACCGAGACCGCCAACCTGAATAGCAACCCCTTCAACGGTATCAGGCATTCTACCATTCTCAGGATACATAATCAGGGACGTCCGATTATCACCGGTACCACCCATTTCGGTCCAAAATGTATTGTAGCCGCCGACACCTATATTATTAATCGCCTGCAACCCTTGTTCAGTCCTAGCCTTGATCGTAGCGAGATCTTCCTCGGTCAAGTAGGCTTTATCAGCGAAAAAAGCTGGACGCTCAAGGGGTATAGTTGAGCTAAAGTTCCAGACCCCTTGCAAGTCTGGCTGTCCCCATTGAGTTTTGGGCACTTCATAATCTTGGGCTTGTAGCGCCCCACCAAGCAGTCCGCTGACTGCAGTCGCTAACGCGAGTTCATATAATTTCATAAAAATCCCCAGTTTCTAA
>JBLHTH010000190.1:0-5371 GCA_047627195.1 Pseudohongiellaceae bacterium
TCGCTTCCATCATATGGCCAAGATGAATTGCTCCATTGGCGTAGGGAAGTGCGCTGGTTACGAGGATTTTGCGAGTGCTCAAGAAATTTCCTTATTTTAAGTTCCGTAGGCCGACAAAGATGGTCATCTCGACACTATAGGACTCACCATACTGTCAGCTGGGTAGTTTTCAATGATCTTGAGTTGTTTAGATCTCAGCCATTTCAAAATCTTCCTTTCCAACACCGCAGTCCGGGCACATCCAGTCATCGGGGATATCATCCCACCGGGTGCCTGGGGCGATGCCCTCTTCCGGTAGGCCTAGTTCTTCATCATAAATGAAACTGCAAACCAAACATTGCCACTTTTTCACGCGTATTACCTCCAGTCTTAGTATTTGTTTAATTATTACCCATATCGAACTTTCAAAGTGCCAGCCATACCAAAAACCGTTTTGGCGAGGCGTATATAAAGTTTTGAATCTGGGATTTGCGGCAAAATTGCCGCTTAGCGGTTTATAAAGGTGGGGAATTTTACTCCAAACTGGTAACAATTTCAGTAGCTTTTTAGGCTATTACAGCTTTGGAGCGGGCAAGCAAATAACAGTCGATTCAACGCCTAAATGGCATTATCATTCGCGCTCCCTTGAGTTTGGCGTCCCGCCTTTTGGAAATTGAATATGAGTATCAAGTCAGATCGTTGGATTAGAGAAATGTCTCGTACCCAGGGCATGATAGAGCCATTTGAGCCAGAGCAAGTGCGTTTCGAGGACGGTGAAAAGGTTATTTCCTACGGGACTTCTAGCTATGGCTATGACGTGCGCTGTGCTACGGAATTTAAAATATTCACTAACGTCCATACTACTAGTGTTGTTGACCCCAAGAATTTCGACGAAAGTTGCTTCATTACAATTGATGAGCCGTACTGCATAATCCCGCCGAACTCCTTTGTTTTGGCAAGAACTATTGAATATTTTCGGATTCCAAAAGATGTTCTGACTATATGTCTAGGCAAGTCGACCTATGCTCGGTGCGGCATTATCGTCAACGTTACCCCTTTAGAGCCTGAGTGGGAGGGCCATGTAACTTTGGAATTTTCGAACACTACGCCGCTTCCAGCCAAGATTTACGCCAATGAAGGCGTTGCGCAGATGCTGTTTTATCAATCTGATGAGCAGTGTGAGACCACTTATAAGCAGCGCAACGGCAAGTATATGGGGCAAATTGGTGTCACACCGCCCAAAGCTTAGATACAAAGTAAGTTAGCAAGGTATCCCGATGACGCTAGTGCATAGTGTCATCGGGAATAAGCCGGCCGCTGCTTATTCTTAAACCGCATTTTTTTGTCAAAAAACCATGCGTCAACCTCTGTATTCCTAGTCAAAATCTTGACCCGGGCTCTTTTGATTTATCTTAAGCATCTGATAATTATGATTTTTCTTGTCTGGCACGAAGATTGCTATGTCTAAGACAAGGGGCATAGGCTTGCCGGTTGGGAAATAACTGGCCGCCTTCCTCTGATGAGTCTCACGGATTGAGGCTTTGTAATACACAATGAGCAGGAAGCTTAAATCATGAGTATTGTTACTAGCATTGCCACTTCGTCTAGCAATCAGACTAGCCCCGAACAACTTCACGAGTTCAATCAGGTAAACCACAGAGTCTCATCGGAAACCTTTCCGAAACTGCGGCTAGGCTTTGCTTCGGCGGCGGGTATGGCAAATCATCTGACTGGGGGCGGCTTAGTTGCGCCAAGTCTAGAGCTTCTTCGAAATAAATTAGTTAATGTAAACCGAAGACCAAACAATGATGCAGGTATCAAGGGACTTTCATTGGAGAGTCTGATGCATGCGCTCCCTTCAGGGATTGTTATCTTGGATAGCTATGGGCGGATAAGCCATAGCAATCCGGCAGCAAGTCAAATACTGGGTGCACTGAAGCAAGGGCAGTACTGGCGGGAGCTAATTGTCGAAAAATTTGAACCACGCCTTGATGATGGCCATGAGGTCTCCCTAAAAAATGGATTGAAAGTGAATCTATCTACCAGGTCATTAGAAAACGAAAGCGGCCAACTTATTGTTATCAACGATTTAACAGAGACTAGAAAACTCCAAACTCAACTCAGCCGGCACCAGCGCCTTTCGTCTATGGGGAAGATGATGTCCTCCTTGGCTCATCAAATTAGGACGCCTTTATCCGCCGCCCTACTTCATGCTGATAATCTTGTAAGACGGCACAAACAAGACAAAGCTATCGATGACAGTGGACGTAAAATAATTTCTCGTCTTCGAAATATAGAAAGACAAATTAGAGACATGCTTATATTCGCAAAAGGTGAGACAACCCTCACATCTAATGTTTCAACATTAGAGCTTGTGGCGCACATGCACGAATCTGCTCGGGATCTTGCTGCTTACTATGGGGGCACATTAAAGTGGGTGGATAAAGGCGACGGGGCCATGTTGAACTGTAATTTAGATGCGCTCATCGGCGCTTTCCTGAACATACTTGAAAACGCTTTTCAAGCTAGTGGGGAAAATGCTTCAGTTACAGTGTCTGTAACGATCGAGGGCGCTGATTCTGAATATCAGGATTATATGCTCAGTATTGATGTTGTCGACCAAGGTATTGGAATTGGGGGGTCGCTGTTAGAGTCTTTAGAGGAGCCGTTTAGCACAACCAAGGCTAACGGTAATGGATTGGGCTTGGCGATTGTCCGTTTAATATGTAAATCCCATAGCGGGAAGTTTAGCCTAACAGGCAATGACAATGGCAGTGGTGCAACTGCAAGAATTCTACTGCCGGTAAGTTTTACGGGAGTTGGTCAATGAATCAGACAATGAATCAGGCAATGGGCAATGCAATGAGTGCGGATATAAGCCCTGCTATAAACAGATCAATCGTGCTTATTGTTGAAGACGACCGAGACTTGCGCGAGGCTCTAGTTGATACTCTCCAAGCATCAGATTGTTACGTCGTGGCAGCTGAAAATGGCGAGGCCGCAATGAAAGTGCTGGCTACTCAGCATGTGGACTTGGTTTGCTCAGACGTCAATATGCCGGGTATGAACGGCATACAATTGCTGCAGAAAATCCAGCAACAAATCCCTTCTATGCCAGTAATATTAATGACCGCTTATGGTTCTATAGAGCATTCGGTGAGCGCAATGCACAAAGGTGCAAGCGATTATTTAGTAAAGCCTTTTCGAGCAGACGTATTCGTATCAGTTATAGCTAAGTATCTCAACCAAGGGGTTATTTGTACTGAGGATTCACCTGTAGCTGAGGAGTCTAGTAGCAAGCAACTGCTCAGGCTGGCGGCGAAGGTCGCTGCAACTGATGCGACAGTATTGATTACTGGAGAAAGCGGCACTGGTAAGGAGGTTCTCGCAAGGTACATACACAATAACTCGCCTCGGAATTCTTCGCCGTTCGTTGCAATAAATTGTGCTGCCATTCCAGAGAACATGTTGGAAGCAACACTGTTTGGGTACGAGAAAGGAGCGTTTACCGGCGCTCATGTTAGCCGAGAAGGAAAATTCGAATTAGCCAACGGTGGGACGATCTTGCTTGATGAGATATCAGAAATGGATCTTGGCTTGCAAGCCAAGCTACTTCGGGTTTTACAAGAAAGGGAAGTGGAAAGGCTGGGCGGTCGGGAAAATTTAAAACTTGATGTGCGGGTTATTGCAACAAGTAATCGAGACCTAAAGAAATGTGCTAGAGAGGGAACTTTTCGTGAAGATCTTTATTACCGGCTGAGCGTTTTTCCAATGCGCTGGTTGCCCTTGCGAGAGCGTCGAGATGACATTTTACCTATTGCCTACAAAGTTATGGGTGAGCACTGTCGCAAAATGGGACGTAAGCCTGGTCGCTTTGATAAGAGTGCAGAAAATGCTCTACGTGCATTTGATTGGCCCGGTAATGTTCGCGAGTTAGATAACACAATTCAGCGCGCTCTGGTTATTCAAGACCAAGCCTGCCTTACAGCGGCAGACCTTTCACTGGACAGTGACAACATAACGGGCATTGATTCGATTCTCAATATGTTGAGGCCTGAGGAAAGTGAAGGCTTAACTCTTAATAGATCATTGTCGCCTAAGGAAGAAGGTGGCCGGTTGGACAGTGATTTAAAACAGAGAGAGTTTGACGTTATTCTTAACACACTTCGACAGAATCGAGGTAAGAGGAAAAAGACTGCTGAGATACTGGGCATATCGGCAAGGACGCTGCGCTACAAAATTGCGCGTATGCGCGAGTTTGGAATTGATGTTGAAGGCTTATTGGAAGTTTAATTAACTAGCTTGTTTTTTATAAACAAAGGAATTAGCAATGAATACAATTTCGGACCGGGCAGACATTAGCCGCATTTTGATGCAGGTACGAGATATGCAGGCCCAAATGGAAGATGGAGCTCTTAAAGGAGTTCAAAATGACATTGTCTTAAAAGATGTGAGTGGGTCAGCTTCAATAAAGTCGGACAGTACTGGTTTTGGTTCTATGCTCAAGCAGGCGGTGAATGCTGTGAATGATACGCAAAGTAAATCCGGAGCATTGCAGACAGCTTATGAGATGGGTGATCCAAATGTCGACCTAACAGAGGTGATGATTCAAATGCAAAAGGCAACTGTGTCTTTTGAGGCAATGACTCAAGTTCGAAACAAGATGATTACGGCTTACCAAGAAGTTATGAATATGCAGGTTTAACTTGATAGTGTAAAACACGCGACTGCCTAAAGCATTGAATTAGGTCGAGCTAAGACTGAATTAGAGTCCGCAAATGGATTGTGGGCTCAAGTTTTTAAAGGGATTTAAGATGGCTAGTGTACCAACAACGACATCCGCAGGTATTGATGATTCGTCCGGCGGGCAAGGAAAAAATATTGGTATTAAAGCACCTGCTAATACCGATATGCTGGCAGGCTTCGGCAGTCTAGATATATTAAGACAATTGGGCTTAATGGTTGGATTGATGGCAAGTGTGGCAATCGGTTTTGCTGTCGTCTTGTGGTCCCGAAGTGATAACTATCAACCCGTTTTTGGCAACATGCAAGGTTATGATGCCAGCATGATAATGGATACTTTGGATGCTAATACGGCTGATTATCGAATAGATCCAAACTCTGGCGTTATCCTTGTGCGAGCCGATGACTTAGCCTCTATTAGACTGCGTTTAGCAGCGGCTGGGGTTACTCGCTATGACGGCACTGGGTATGAGCTTTTAGATAAAGAGCAAGCCTTGGGGACTAGTCAGTTCATGGAGGCTAACCGAATCAAACGCAGCCAAGAAGGCGAGCTGCAACGAACTATTATGAGTTTCCGAAACGTCCAATCAGCACGGGTTCATATCGCTATCCCAGAACGCTCGGTATTTATGAGGTCGACTAATAAACC
>JBLHTH010000191.1:0-5328 GCA_047627195.1 Pseudohongiellaceae bacterium
CACAAGTCCCTGTGGAGTTATTAGAACCACTTATGGCATCCCATCCAGAGTATATAGAATCTGCACTGGACTATCTTGAGAAGGAATACGGCTCGGTGATGAACTATATACGATCTGAACTTTCGGTATCCGATGCCGACATAACGGCAATTCGATCTCGCCTCCTAGGATCAGTAAATTAAGAAAGCGTTAATCGGAGTAAAACT
Source organism: Pseudohongiellaceae bacterium (assembly GCA_047627195.1). Lineage (GTDB taxonomy): Bacteria > Pseudomonadota > Gammaproteobacteria > Pseudomonadales > Pseudohongiellaceae > UBA9145. The sequence goes on from JBLHTH010000191.1 coordinate 207, forward strand.
GAAGCCCTTTTTTGCTCCGATTTTTCTTATCCCCTCCATAAGATAAATTATTTCGTACCGGTATTTGCAAGCATATGCACACATTGATAAGGATCATAAATTTCAAACTTAAACACACTGTCATAATTTGTTAATACGGTGAATATAGGCAACGACCCTTACAAGCTTACCAGCAAGTAAAACAATTCCTGTAGGCGCGAAACGAAGAGCGATGTCGGTTGGGAAAAAACCAGCGCCTCGCATCGATAGCATCAGGTTGAAAACACTAATGAGCCCGACCACACCCAGCGAAAACCACGCTAATAATCCGGTCATCTGCGCGCCCATGGGTATAGCAAAATAGATATAATGATGAATTCCATTTAAAGGGTAAATAGAAAACAAACCCCAAAAACCAAGCATCGAAAGAGAATGACTGTAGATGGGTTTTCCCGTCGTTGCCGGAACAACAAAATACAGGACAATCAAAGCCAGAGGAGTCACGAAAAGTCCGACTGCGTCATGAATCCAAAGCCCACTAAAAGCAGCTCCCCCAGCGCCGGGCACTAGTTCAGGAACGAAATTCCCCATCGGATAAGACAGCAAAGTAAACACCAGCGCCCCAATGATGTACCAGCTGGAGACATACAATTTGTCAAAGCTTGGACTAAAAAATGGTGGTAAAAATTGAATAGCCGCCAAGACAAAAATAAAGATAACAACAAAGTCCTCCACCAGTGGAAAATCAGCCTATTCCAATGGCTGACTAACACCCATCAACACCAAAATGACTTCCAGCACCATGACAGCAAAATTCCACAGAGCAAAGAGGATTAACTCAAGATTTCGATTGAAAACGGGACGACCATTGAGAATAGGTACCGCATAGAAGAGAAAAGCCAGAAAGGCATTACCTAGCCAACCCGGCATAACGCCTTGAGTATGAACGTAGCGCAGTCGACCCCGGCTCAGCAGTAAACTACCAAAAAGGTCAGGCGCCACAAATTGAAGACCAGCCCCTCGCTGGCTTGTGTATCGCTCAGCGTGAACAACATCAGTCAAAGCCGACAGAGGCTACGAGCAAAAGGTCAAGGGCAGCTGGTTATTTGTTTGCTGTCCTGAAAATCGCTGTCCCAAAAAACAATCCTAAAGCCCCCAGCCCAATTTAGTTGAGCGGAGCAGCCTAATTAACAGACCCCCGGAAAATCTCTCTCCTTTGGTCATATCCTTCTGGCATTGGCAGGACATTGTTCTCTCGAACGAACTCTTCATAGTCGTTGAGCATCTCTTTGAAACGCATTGGCTCATCATTAGCCAAGTCTTTGGTTTCGCCAGGATCGGTTTTAATATTGAAAAGGTGCCAGGTTTTATCGTTTATTACACTGCGATTAAATACAACTTTATAATCGCCTTTGAATAAAGCTCTATTGCCTCCTAACTCGTAGCCAATTGCAGTAGAAGCATCGTGTATATCATTTTCATCATTGCTTAAGAATCTAGAAAAGTCTTTGCCAACGATTTCCTCTACAGGCTTATCCTTCCAATTTCCGCTGTGTGCCTCAACGCCTGCCAAGCTCAATATGGTTGGAGTTAAGTCCGTGACGAAAACAAATTCATCAGTTTTTTGATCACGCTTAGCTATCCCCGGTCCAGACATGACAAGCGGCACGCGTAGCCCTCCCTCGCTGGCATAGAATTTATAATACGCCAGCGGCGAGGCTGCGATAGTGGCATTGTTGGGGCCTATAGCGTTAAAGGATCCCTTCTCTCCCAGGGTGTCATAGTCGGCGTTATAACCCACTTGATTAAACCACGCACTTAACAGTGATGTTTCGTCGACGCGAATTAAATTTGAGCCTTCAGCTCCGTTATCTGATGTAAAAATGAAGATAGTATTTTCAAACTCACCAATGGCTTTCAAGTGATCCATGAGCCGGCCAATATGCATATCCATCGCTTCGACCATGCCAGCATAAACCTCCATTCGCCTGGCATGGTGGCGTCTTTGCTCGTCGGTCAACCCATCCCACTCTAATGTGCCCGGAGTTACCACCGTCTCAGTATTTTCTGGAATAACACCGGCAAGCTCTGCCGCCTTGCGTCTTTTTTCCCGCATAACAGTCCAACCTTCGTCATACACACCTGAATACTTATCGGAAAATTCCCGGGGTGCCTGCACCGGCATATGAACTGCTTGAAAAGGAATGTAAGCGAAGAATGGTTGACCATCGCCTGCATTGCTATCAACGAACTCGATAGTTTTATCCACGAAATATTTGGACGAATAAAAATCATCAGGCAGAGTATGAGCCTGCCCATCAGCGTACCAATTGGCTTTTTCGTAAATAGGCAAATAAGGACGCTGCTCCCAATTGTCTGCACCGGTATCAGCCATGGCAATTGTGCGTTCGAAACCTTTGACGGAAGGCAGCAGCTCAGGCGTATGACCTAAATGCCATTTGCCGGTCATGTAGGTGTGATAGCCCTCATCGTTAAGCAGGGTTGCCAGAGTGACCACCTTATCGCTGAGCACACCAAGATAGTTTTCAAAACCTTTCTGCTCAGACGGTAATGCTTCTGGAATATTTGGCACGCCATTTCTGTGACTGTCCACGCCAGTCAACAGCATGGCTCTGGCAGGAGCGCAGCTTCCCGCAGTGTGATAATTGGTGAACGAAATACCCGCCTTGGCAAGCGCCGCAATATTGGGCGTGCTAATTTCACTGCCAAAAGGCGAAATATCAGTAAAACCCAGATCATCAGCTAAAATAAGTACAATATTTGGACGACCGGTTAATGTGGGCTCACTCTGAGCGGGAAAAACCAAACTGGAAGTCATCATGCCAGCAGTTAGTGCACCGATTATTATTGATTTAAAATGCATTCGAACTCCTAAATGTTATTGAAAGAAATCAGCATGAAGTGTTTCAGCAAAGAGTAAGCGGCGAGCGAGCTGATGTCTATGGTTTGGCGTAAAACGAAAGAAAGACTGGTTTTAGTAACTGGGTTTAGTTGGCTAGGCTTTAATTCCTTTTGATTCTATATCTGCGAGCCAAAAGTCTAGTGTACTTTTTTTTGAGCAATCAAACGGAGTATTGGGAGCAAATAACACCCCTGATCCTGACGGCCAGAGGATTAAGTCCGAAATGAAAGAAGCCTCCAAACGAATAATTGCCGACAAACATCTGCGGCAAGTGACCTAGTCCAGACTTACGCTTTATTTCAGGTCCAACTTAATTCCAATTAAGGTGCAGGCTTAAGGCTATCGTCAATAGGTATCTCAACATATTCCAATTCAGCAAATGTCTCGCGCCGACACCGACCCTACCCCCTACCTAGCCGTGCAGCGCTATTTTTTCTAATAAAGCTTTACATAGGTTTTACAAATTTTAATGTCATTCGGTCGCTCTCGCCGATCGCAGTAAACTCAGCCTTATTTTCATCACCCATCTGGTAGGTAGGTGGCAGAGTCCAAACGCCCCGTGGATAGACAGTCTGGTCTTTAGCGTTTGCATTGATCTCAGACGACCCAACGAATTCAAATCCGGCAGCAGCCGCGATTTCTTTGACATATGCCTCTGTTACATAGCCAGTTGTTGCCATTACTTCCATGCTCGAGCCAGGCTTAGCGCGATGCTCGACAATACCTAAAATGCCCCCAGGCTTTAGCGCCGTATAAAATGCCGCAAAGAATTCAGCCTGCTGCTCAGCCATAATCCAGTTATGGACATTCCTAAAAGTCATCGCCATATCAGCGCTTGCTGGGGGAGCTATAGCGGTCTCGTGAGGAGGGTTTAAATGACGAACGGTGGTCTTACCATAAAGATCTGGATTAGAGCTAAGCTTATCTTCGAATCGCCCAAGTGAAGGCGACATATAGGAGAGGCTAGCGTTGGGAGAAAAATGCGCAGCGTATAGCTTACCTTCTTCTTTTAGGTAAGGGGCTAAAATTTCAGTATACCAACCGCCGCCTGGCAAGATCTCTACTGCCGTCATGTTGGGCTTTAATCCAAAAAATTCCAACGTCTGGGCAGGATGTCTTGCTGTGTTTCGAGAAATATTGTCATTGCTGCGATGGCTTGCTTGGATAAGCTGACTCAGGTTGCTCACCTCGTCATGATGATCAGCGAAAACCGCAGAGCACGGTAAGCAAAGCGCACACAACAGCGCTGTGACGCTCTGTCTAAATGTTCTGGGTATGAAATTTGCAGCTTTCATATTATTTACTTGCATAGCAGGTGCTCCGAGAGGCTATTGATTTTTATATAGAAATAGAAAATTGTAATTATTTGGGCTGGCTCCAGCCTAAGGTAAGACATAGATTTGCATATCAGAAGTCGATATAGAGAATAGTGGCGAATTGGGCGGAAACAAGCAACAACATTAGCAGCACTTGGGTTGGCAGCTTTAGCGAACCAACTGCAGAGGAAACACGTGGGCCTCGGCCGAGACGCCAAGCGGCAATGAGGAAGTCCTATCCAACTAATTAAGCGCACCAATCACGCCCAAAGTGACTTCTGGCTTGGGCCGTTTCTTGAAATTGGGACAGCCAGCTAGGTCGGCATCTATTGATTCTTACGCTGGAGGCCTTATTATTAGAAATCCCAAGGAAAAATGAGCAGTCGCCTACTATTATTAATCGAATAGAACGAAAACCTTCAAGGTGTAGTAATGAACAGTACGGGGACTAACACAGCCTTCTATGATTCGATGTTTCCGCACTGCGCTCATAGCTTCAACGATCTAGAAATTTCGGCTAAAACCTCTATACAGCGCTCGCTGTCAGACATTGATGAGCTGAATAAAAGAATTAGGCCCCTGCCCGCCCTGCAGATGAAACTACTGGACCTGCTGCGCAAGCCTGACACTCATTATATAGAAATTGTCGACCTCATAAATCAAGACCCTAGTCTAGCTCTGCGAGTACTAAAAATTGTAAACAGTGCTCAGTACACCGCAGGTTTTGAAATACAGGATTTAGGAACCGCTGTCGCTAGATTAGGCATGAATGGCATGTCCGATATAGTCAGCGCCCTGCTGATGAAATCCCTGCATCCGCCAAAGCCAATCTACTATAAGCTTTATGGCAAGCAAATTTGGGATCACTCATTGCACTGCGCCTATCTTTGCAAAGGCTTCGCTA
>JBLHTH010000192.1:0-5306 GCA_047627195.1 Pseudohongiellaceae bacterium
CTCGCAATCTCTGAGCTGATCTGATCAAAACCTCATAAGATTAGGCGATCCACTACTTTGCGACTGGCCAAGCAAGCCCTCGTAGCCCTACCAAACGTGGCAAAGCAAGATGTAATCTAGTGAGAAATAGCGCCGAGTAACATAAAGAACCGCCCGCTTGAGCCCTGAAGCTCAAATTGGTGTTAGCCAGTGCAGTTGCAACCGGAACCGTCATCGCCCAAACCAAGTAACGTAAGTTAATCGTTTAATCTCATTATCTTTGCGAATAAGAAAAATAGGGCCATGCTAGCTATCTTGATAATCGCACGGACGGTGCCAGAAAATGAAAACTCTTCGGAACTTTATTTCGCGGACCTACAGACTATCAATAAACCCGGGGGTAGATTGACGCGAATCAAACCATGCTACTACGAAAAATGTTTTTGATATTTTTGTCAGCTCGAATAATGATAGGGTTAGTAAGGCAAGAGTCAGCAGGTCGAACTGCGACTCTTTGCTTGAATTAGGACGTCCAATTCTGTCATTTCAAATAAGCACAGGAGTGAGCCGAAATAAAAAGCCTATTGAGGCTCTACAGAAAAAGTATAAAACCCCTCGTAAGAGGTCGGGTCATCGCCTACCACCGCTGTCCACGTCACTTTGTACTCACCCGCCGTCACAGGGTCCAATATTTCAATCATCAAATCATCAGCACCCATTGAATGCATACCTCGAAGCGTATGCTCTCCGCTTGGACCGATTAAGGTCAAGCTGCTTAACGACACATCAGGCAATGCGTCGTAAAAAAGTCGTAATGTTCTTGGAGCCCTAGTGAGCTCGGTGCCAGCAGCAGGTTCTGAATATAGAAATGGTGAGTAACTAGAAGGAGTTGAACTACAGCTAACGGTACTTAATAAAACCATTGCTGCCAAACCCAAAAATTTGGCGGTTGACTCACTTATAGAATCTAACATGGTGCGTTTCCTCAAATTATCGAAAAAAATTAGCTTGGCTTACTTTAGACGAATTACTCAAAAAACATAGGTTTATAGTACACAACCTTAATAGTAGCCGGTTATGAAATGGATTTCATTGATCGAAGGACGGCAGCGACAATATGTCACGCCATGTAACAAAATAGTATTGTTGCAGACAGAAATAATCTAAGGGATGGCGTGTGCTAGTAAGAATTTAATTGGTAACGAGGGCAAAGCAATGCAGCGCTGAGAAAGCAGTAGAAATTGAAGAGAACCGTAAAGTGCAGAAAAGAACTAGTGTTTTTCTCTATACTTTTTTACCTGTGATAGTTCTTTCGCAAATTCATCAAGCCTGATTCTTATCTCGGCTTCCGCTCGCTTTTTTAAAGATAAGGTATCCGGATCGGCAGTTGGATCGGAGAATGCTCCCGCGGCTGCGCTTTCTGTAACTATGTGTCCAAACTTACTCATCAATCGTTCTCCGACGAAATGATTTATTCAAGTGGTTGCACCGATGAACATAATAAAGCAACACACCTTGATTGTGACTTTTTTTACAGAGCTACAGTAAGAAACCTACTCTATGTTGCGCAACATATAGTGCAGCCTAGACCAAGTCAATCAATATCTTGTGAAAATGGCCTCTGGACTTAATGTGGCACCGGCCCGATTTACGAAAACTTGATCAGCGTTTTCCCAATTACCTATTATATTTCTGATACTTAGATTAATGATCTAAATAGCTTCTTTAATTTCTTAAAGGACATCCAATTAAAATTAAAAGGACACCCAATTAAAATTTTAGCCCAACAAAGCGCGGCGTTAAATGAGTATGTATATCTGTCCGGACTAAAAAACTAATGAAGTATCAGAATATGCTGCGTATAAGATCAGATATAACAGGATTTGAAGGGATGGTTTTTGATCAGTCCACTAACTTCACCGCTCTAAAATTTGCGGTACATTGCAGGATCGATCTTGAAGGGAGTTTAGGTCGCTAAGTGCCGTAAAACAGTTTTGAGGAGTTGATGCCGCGAATCCATTTATGTGGATGTTTAAAATCAGCACCTACTTTAATTCTAGACTGATGGTATTGCACAAGCGACGCAACAGAACCCGCAGCAATTGAATAGTGTTTATGGAAATCTCTGACACTTGTTAGCCATGAATCTGAAGACACCCCAAACTCTGTCAGGATTTTTCTGTGATCATCCAACAATTGTTTGGCTTTTTTTTGATTGCTATAGCCTAATTGCAACGCCTGAGACGTGACGTTAAGAAGATCCAAATAACTCTTTGTAGAAATCGGAATTATATTCTCAGATGATTTTCTTATATCAGTCAGTTCAATTAATTTCGCTTGCTTCGCGCCAGGCTGGTGGCCAACCAAGTGCTTGGTGGTCTCATTCGTCAAAAGGCGATGCTGGCTGTAACTTCGCTTTCTAACTTTTTTTGCCTGCTCTATAAGTCGCTCTTGAATGGACGTGAAGTCACTTGTCTCTAATGTGCCAGCCATCCCTGCCCGAATTGGATTGAGGTCGACATAGGCCATGCAAGTGACTAAAGCTTTCTCATCTAGCAGGGCCTGACTTTTAAAACGTCCTTCCCAAAACCGACCGCTACACTGATCTTCACGATTAGCATCCCGAGCAACAGTCTCATTTATGCATCGCATAAACCAACTTATATCTCCCAGCCGCTCACGCCAAAGCTCCACTTTAATCTGCAGTTGTTTCTGAGCAGCTTTGGATGTTCTATTTTTTACAAGTGTTTCAACTAGTGTGGCATTCCTCGGGAACAACCCGGTCCACCGGCTAATCACTTCTTCGTTTGACCACGACTGCGCTGCTGGCTGATCTACGTGTAACACCAAATGATAGTGGTTGCTCATCACCGCGTAAGCGCAAACATCAACAGCAAACTGAGCTGACAATTGTTTTATGCGCGTGACTAACCACTGCTTTCGATGATCAAAATTGCGTCCTGTAACCGGATCATCACCACACAGATATGCCCTTCGAACACACCGCGAGATGCAGTGATAATAAGGAGTATCGTCTAGTGAGATTTGTTGGTTTCTAGCTCGAGTCACTTTATAGTCTTTTTTGCCGAACTTAACATGTATCTGTCAATTGATGTTTTTAAACGGACAGATGATTCTAGAGAGTTTAGTGTACTATGCAAGGCTAAATAGCTCAGATACGCAAGTGACACTGACACATAAGCATAATTCGGAGGCATAAGACCTAAAATGAGGATTGGAATTGATTTAGGCGGCACGAAAATAGAAGGAATTGTACTAACGAATAAAGGTGAAGTTGCTGAGAAAATACGCGTTACTACGCCCGGCGATAGCTACAAAGACACGCTCAAGGCAGTTTGCCAAGTAATCACTCGTCTGCAAGATCAATCATTTTCCCAACTTAATGTAGGTATTGGGACACCAGGCACCTTGTCTCACCCTTCCGGTCTAATGAAAAACTGCAATTCAATTTGCCTCAATGGCGAAGCTCTCAAAAAAGATATTGAGGGCAATCTTGGCTATGAGATTAAATTGGAAAATGACGCTAATTGTTTTGCGTTATCTGAAGCTCACTATGGTGCCGCTAAAAACGCAAAATCTATGTTTGGTGTCATAATAGGCACCGGCACCGGCGGTGGAGTTGTTATAAACAATCAACTACTAACCGGACCCAACAACATCGCTGGAGAGTGGGGACATAACTCTTTACCGAGTTCGGCACGTGAATTAATTACCGAAGATCGTGTATGTTATTGCGGCAGATATAACTGCATTGAAACCGTACTTTCAGGCCGAGGTCTGAAGCAATCTCACTTTGAAATGACAGGACACGAGGTTGAAGCCACCAGGATAGCAGAGCTGGCTTTGGCAAAAGACCCCGCAGCGTCACAATCATTAAAAATCTACAGCAGGCAGCTAGCTAGATGCCTTGCCACAGTAGTTAATGTGATCGACCCAGAAGTGATCGTCCTTGGTGGAGGGCTTTCAAATATTATGAGCCTTTATGAGTCTGTGCCAAAGGACATGGTGGGGTATGTATTCACTGATGATTTACAGACTCGCATAGCACCACCTAAGTTTGGTGACGCTAGCGGGGCTCGAGGCGCGGCATGCTTGTGGCCTATTGATGAATAATAATTAGTCGTTAAACGGATGGTTTAGAATAATAGTTTCTTCACGATCAGGCCCTGTAGAAATTATATCCACAGGAACTTCGACCACTTCTTCTAAATACTTGATATATGCACGCGCATTTTCAGGCAGGTCAGCTAAATTCTTGGCACCGAATGTAGACTCAGTCCAGCCTGGCAGCTCTACGTAAATAGGCTCTAATTCTTCAAATATGTTTACGTCCATTAAGCTGCTTGATGTGTTCTCGCCAACGTCTTTGTAACCTGTACAAACCTTTATTGTCTCCAGGCCATCCAATACATCTAGTTTAGTTAGACAAATGCCAGAAACACTATTAATACGCACAGCCATTTTAACTGCGCTTGCATCAAACCATCCGCAGCGACGATCTCTGCCTGTAGTCGCGCCTTTTTCTTGTCCAACCGTCGATAAATGTTTACCTACATCATCAAACAATTCGGTTGGAAAAGGGCCTGAGCCGACTCGTGTTGTATACGCTTTGGTGATACCTAGAACGTAGTCGAGATAGAGCGGTCCGTAGCCGCTCCCTGTTGCTGTTCCACCAGCGGTGGTATTGGATGAGGTGACGAATGGATAAGTTCCGTGATCAATATCCAAAAGAGAACCTTGGGCTCCCTCAAACAAAATACTGTCGCCTGCTTTACGGTGAGTATGTAGTAAATCGATTGTATCGGCGATCATAGGCTTTACCTGTGTAGCAAGAGCCATCGATGTTTCGAACACTTCATTGAAATCGACTTTGCTCACCTTGAAGTATTGTTCTAGTAGAAAGTTGTGATACTCCAAAAGCTCTTCCAAGCGCGTACTAAATCTCGCTTCATTCAAGGTTTCTGCCAAACGGATCCCGCGCCTAGCTACTTTATCTTCGTAGGCCGGGCCAATGCCTCTGCCCGTTGTTCCAATTTTATTTATCCCTTTAGACTTTTCTCGTGCTTGGTCAAGCGCGATATGAGATGGCAATATCAATGGGCATGCACCACTGATTCTTAGTCGCTCACGCACAGGTATGTGTCGCTGCTCAAGATCACCGATCTCTTTCAACAAAGCCTCCATACTTATTACAACGCCATTGCCAATAATGCAGCTTACGTGCTCACGTAAAATGCCAGAAGGCAGCAAATGCAATACCGTTTTCTCTCCATCGATGACCAAGGTATGGCCCGCGTTGTGGCCAC
>JBLHTH010000193.1:0-5247 GCA_047627195.1 Pseudohongiellaceae bacterium
CTCGCTCAGGCGATTATGCATGATCCGAAGGTGCTTATATTGGACGAACCTACCGATGGCCTGGATCCAAATCAAAAGCACCACGTTCGAGAGCTAATAAAGAATTTGGCGAGAGATAAAATCGTAGTTATTTCTACCCATATTCTAGAAGAGGTCTCGGCGGTGTGCACCCGAGCGGTCATCATCGCAGATGGCAAAATTGTTGCGGATGGCACTCCTGCCGAATTGGAGGCAAGATCTAGATATCACCAAGCGGTAAGCGTTCGGTTCACCGAGCATTATGATCTTGCCGCAGACCTAACAGGAATACCGGGTGTCGGTGAGATTGAGAAAGATGCTGAAGATGAGCTGCGCTTCACCATTTTTGCTGAGAATGCTGAATCAATTTTCTCTAAAGTTTCAGAGATCGCTCAAAAGAACTCTTGGCCAGTCGATGAATTTCATGTCAATCGAGGGCAGTTAGAAGATCTATTCAGAACAGTTACACAAGCCGGGCAAGTGGAGAATAACAATGGGTAGCATTGGTATTATTTTCAAGCGAGAGTTAATGGGCTATTTTGCGACGCCGCTGGCGTACATATTTATCGTGATTTTTTTAATAGCCAACGGCATTTTTACCTTCGAGCTTGGCGGCTTCTTCTTAAGAGGCCAAGCCGACCTGCTGCCTTTCTTTGGTTTTCATCCATGGTTATATTTATTTATGATTCCTGCAATCGCTATGTCGCTTTGGGCTGACGAGAGAAAGACAGGAACTATTGAGTTACTCATGACGCTGCCTATCAAATTATCTGATGCTGTTATTGGGAAGTTCTTAGCCGCTTGGGTATTAACAGGAATCGCTTTAGCACTAACCTTCCCCGTATGGATAACGGTAAACTATTTAGGAGATCCAGATAACGGGGTCATATTTGCGGCTTATATCGGTAGCTGGCTGATGGCAGGTGGCTTTCTTTCGATTGGTTCTTGTATGTCCGCATGTACGAAAAATTCGGTTATTGCTTTTATCCTTACAGTTAGTATTTGTTTTATCTTCGTCATCATGGGATCACCCATTCTTCTTAACGCCTTTCCTGATTGGTTGCCCCAATTTTTGGTTGATGCATTTTCCGCTATGGGTTTTTTGACACATTTTGATTCTATTTCGAAAGGAGTTTTGGATATTAGGGACATGTTATTTTTTACCGTGTTTATAGGTGCTTGGCTGACAGCAAGTGCTATTGTCATTGAAATTAAGAAAGCGAATTAGGAGAGTAGAAGATGAATAATAAGTCCCTTTTTTCCACTTTCGGCCTGCTATCTGTCGCTGTTGTGCTGATTCTTTTGGTTGCGCTTCTTAGTAGCTTGCCAGGGTTTCGTATTGATTTAACCGAGGATCGTCTTTACTCATTGTCCGATGGTACAAAAAGTATAGTAGCTAACTTAGAAGAGCCGCTGGAGTTGATTTTCTTCTATTCAGATAGTGCTACCGAAGATGCGCCGCAAATTAGAAGCTACGGTAATCGGGTGCAGGAGTTACTCAACGAAATCGTAATTGCAAGTAGTGGAAATCTGCGATTGAGTGTCATCGATCCAGAGCCTTTTTCCGAAGAGGAAGACTTAGCCACCCAATATGGTGTGCGGGCGGTCCCGGTAGCACAAGGCGCGCAGGCAATCTACTTCGGCTTGGTTGTAGTACAAGATGTAGATCCTGAGGAAGTACCGCTTGGGGTTAGGGTTTCCGAAATAATGCCATTGATTCGCCCTGACTTAGAACAATTTTTGGAATATGAGTTTATGAAGCTCATTGTCAAAGTTGGCAATCCGGATCGACAGGTTGTTGGTCTTTTAACTGGGCTGGAAATAGACGGTGGGTTTAATCCGGTGGTGGGTCAGGCAACCCAACCTTGGATGGTTATGGATGTAATGCGCCAGCTCTATGAAGTTAAGCGCGTGAATACCATCAGCGCAGAGATCGATTCTGATATTGATATTCTAGTCATGATTCATCCGCAAGGATTGTCCGAAAAAATGTTGTATGCGATAGATCAGTATGTGCTGGCAGGAGGTGAGGCGTTAGTATTCCTCGACCCAAATGCCGACTCATTGGTGACTCGCGCGCCTCAGGGCAATTTGATTCCAGCAGGAATGAGCTCGGAATTGCCAGAATTGTTGAACTCATGGGGTGTGAGTTTTGATGCGAGTAAAGTGTTAACTGACAACGAGCTGGCGCTGAGAGTGTCTATGGGACAAAACCAACGGCCTATTCCGCATCTAGGGATGTTAGGCGTTCAGCGTAATTATCTGAGTCAAGATGACATTGTCACCAATGGCCTTGAAACAATTAACATGTCATCTGTTGGCTCTATATCGCAGGCCGATGGTGCCACCACTGTGTTCGAACCGATAATAGTGTCGTCAACAGACGCAATGCTAATGGACACGGCTTTGCTTGAAGATGTCACCGATCCTTCTATTCTTTTTGACGAATTTGTTTCTGCAAACCAAAGCTATGTAATTGCGGCTCGGGTCAGTGGCGAGGTAAATAGTGCCTTTCCAGAAGGCCGTCCGGCGGAAGCAGAAACAGACCCCGCGCAAGAATCCGAGGATGCTGATAGCACGAGCTCACAAGAGCAAGCTGTCGCTGATCTTCCAGTTGCACCACATTTAGTAGCATCGAAAGGTCCTATTAACTTATTGATTTTTTCTGATACGGATATGCTGAGTGATCGCATGTGGGTGCAGGTTGGTCAATTTATGGGGCAGAGAATACCTCAACCTTTCGCAAACAACGGTGACTTGGTGATCAACGCACTCGACAATCTGAGTGGGGGGGCAGATCTTGCCGGTATTCGAAGTCGTGGTCGTTATTCCAGACCTTTTACACGAGTTGTCAATTTACAGCGGGAAGCAGATGATCGCTTAAGGCAGGAAGAAGCCGTACTCCTGGATCGACTAGCAGAAACAGAACAAGCATTGGCCAATTTGAATCAAACTGAAGATGGTCAGATCATCGGACAGATTACCCCGGAGATTCAGGAGGAAGTTGAGCGGTTTAATGAAGAATTATTGGATACCAGAAGACGTCTTCGTGATGTCCAATATCAGCTGACAGAAGATATAGAACAGCTCGGGTCACGACTGTTGGCAATAAATACGTTCATGATTCCGATTTTACTGACTCTGATCTTATTGGGGGTCGGCTATCTTAGATCTAGGCGGCGAAAGCTGGCTTGAGGCAGACAAGTCTGGATTCTAATCATCGCTTGGTGGTTGGCGGGGTATGTAAACAGTAATGTGAGTACCCTCTCCAACCTCACTTTGAATGTTCAGCTTGCCACCGTGGGCTTCGGCTATCAGCCGGCATAAATACAGTCCAAGTCCAAAGCCACCGGTATTTCTCTGTCGGGAACTATCGGCTCGGTAAAATGGTTCACTAATCTGAGACAGGTGCTTAGCCGAAATACCCTCACCCTGATCTATAACTTCGATGCTGGCCTGTTCTTCAAAATAATCTATCTTAACTAAAATGGGATTGCCCTCACCATGGCGGATACTGTTGTTTAAAAGGTTGGTGATCAACAGTCGGATACGCAGTTTGTCTATGAAAAACTCCTGATCTTGATCGGGGGACTCAAATTCTATACCACCATCATAGTTGTCGAATTGGTGTGCAACACTGCCGATGAATTCTGAAAAATGTACGGTTTCTACGACTAGTACAGAATGATCACCATTGAGTCTTTCAGCTTCAATTAGATCTGAAATGAGAAGGTCGATCTCATCAATATCCTCTCGTAGATGCTCTCGCTCTTCGCTTTTAGGCATAAACTCTAAGCGAAGTTTGGCTTTGGTTAAGGGCGTTCTTAGTTCATGGCTTATTGCCATCAATAGCTGCCGTTTTGCTTCGAGCATCGATTGAAGAGAGTCTGCCATGTGATTAATACTTTCAGTCAGCTCTCCTAGCTCGTCTTGTCGATTACTTTTAACTCGGTAACTCAAATCTCCTTTTCTAATGCGTTCTGCACCTTTTCTCAGCAGGCGAAGGGGACTAAGAAGTTTGCTTACCATGAGGTAATTTAGAAAAAGTACGAAAGCCGCTAAGGATAATCCTGAGTAGATGGCAAAATAATTAATGCCACCATCGTTAATATAGCGTTGATACAAAAAGAAATCGTAGTCACCCCGACGAACCCTGATGATGTCCTCACTATTAATCGTGCGCACTTCGGCGTTTGTCGTAAGGGCTCTGGCATAGACAGAAGAATCTACATCAAGTCTATTATCAGGGTCGGAACTCCAGCGCATTATTGGGTTGCGTATATTAATGCTCCACTCTAGCTCATCAGCTAAGCGCATGGCGTTAGCGAGATTGGGCGGGGTTCCAATATCAACAATTATGGATTCAACATTGCGGGTAAAAAAATCAGGTATAGCTTCGATCGTATTTGCATTCCGATCCAGTGCCCGCAGTGATACCGAAATAATAATGAAAAAGAGCACTACCGTAATGCCAAAGATCAGCGATAAGCGGAAAAAAAGCGATTTCCGCACTTGCTGAAGCAGAGTTGTCATAGCTGCTCGCCAACAAAGGTATAGCCTCGCCCCCACACAGTTTTAATGAATCGAGGTGTTTTCGAGGTGTCGTCGAGTTTATGCCGAAGACGGCTTACCAATGTATCAACGGCCCGAGAAAATAATTCAGCATCAATTCCACGTAAGCGGTTCATTAATTCATCACGGGTGAAGGTTTTATTAGGGAACTGCATAAACAAGATCAGTAGTTCGTACTCCATCGTAGTTAAATCAAGAACTGTGCCGTCTAGCTTTACTTCGCGACGCGAAATCTCAACTTCAAGGCCATTAATCGGCTTGATATCACGAATCGTGTTGTCGTCACTGCTGCGGCGGAGAATATTGTGGATTCTCGCGACGAGTTCTCTTGGTTCAAAGGGTTTTGGGAGATAATCGTCAGCGCCAAGTTCTAGACCGACAATTCGGTCTGTGACCTCAGCATGAGCGGTCAGCATTAGGATAGGTAAATGGCCATAGATTGAAGATTTAGCTCGAATTTCTCTGCAAACCTCAAATCCATCCTTTTCCGGCAACATGACATCTAGAATCAGCAGGTCAGGTTTCAGTTTTTTAAGGATCTCGAAACCTTTGCTTGGAGCCATGGCTACTGACACTTTCATATCGTAGCGCTCTAGGTATTGGGTTAGCAATTGCCCCAGTTTTTCATCGTCATCGATAATTAATATCTGTTTCATT
>JBLHTH010000194.1:0-5101 GCA_047627195.1 Pseudohongiellaceae bacterium
CGTCTAAATTGTCAGCAACGCGCAACTGATAGATTGTTTTTTGATTATGAATCAACCGGAACGCCACCAGTGGATGACTCAATGCCAGAGTTTTGAACAAGGATTCGATATGCTTATATTCGGTTTGCTCCGTTCTTAAAAACTTCTTCCGTGCGGGGACGTTATAAAACAGCTCTCTAACTTCAATTGTCGTACCCGGTGGCGATGCGTCAGGCATCGGTTCCTGATTGTCTCGAGCATTAATTTTCCATCCGTGAATAGATTCAGCTTGCTCTGTAGCGGTTTGCTCCTTATTGATTTGGCGAGAGCAAATGCTCAACCGAGAAACTGATGCGATGCTCGGCAAGGCTTCGCCTCGAAACCCAAGTGAACCTATTTGTTCGAGATCTTCAAGGTTACGAATTTTGCTAGTGGCATGGCGTGATATGGCCAGTATCAACTCATCTTTGGCAATGCCGCTACCATCATCAACAATACGGATCAGTCGAGTGCCGCCTGCTTCGACTTCGACGGTAATAGATTTTGCACCCGCATCAAGACTATTTTCTACTAGTTCCTTAATAACAGATGATGGCCGTTCGACCACTTCTCCGGCGGCAATCTGATTGACTAAATGAGATGCTAAGGTTTGTATTTGTGGCAAAATTGAAGGTACCGAAATGTGATTATGAATGATAACAATTATTTAATTTGAATTAAAGTAATGCCAGTTCTTTACGATAATTATTGTGGCAAACTCAATAAAGTTTACAATTGATAATATTTTTGCTAAACACATTTTTCAAATGCCTAATACACGCTTGCTACATCGCATTCAAAATAGCTTTGTCGGACAACAGACGCAGTATCCAATAGTCGGCGGCAGCATTGGCCCACGACGTTATTTTGATTCTGCCGCATCAACTTTAATGATGCGTCCCGCATTGGAGGTCGCACAGACTTTCTTAGAACATTATTCCAGTACACACAGCGAATTACATTTTTCGGCGCGTGGTGCCAACCGGGCTTTCGACTGGGCACATCAACGAGTACTCGATTTTGTTAATGCTGACTCAAACATTTATAGCTCTTATTTTGCCGGCAGTGGCGCGACTGCGGGATTTAATCGGATTGCCCGTGAACTAGGCGCTCTCCGCCCAGAACGAGACGTGGTTATTGCATCTGAAATGGAACACCATTCCAACGACCTGCCCCATCGTCAATACGCAACAGAGGTAGTCCATTTGCCATTAATAGGGGAAGGCGCTCATTGTGGTGGGATTGATATAGAGGTAGCACGAGAAACCATTGAAAAGTACGGCAACCGAATCAACTACTTAGCTATTACCGCGGCAAGCAATGTCACAGGCGTAATTACACCAATCCATGAGTTAGCTCAATTGGCTCACTCAGTTGGTGCTTATATCATTGTTGATGCATCGCAAATGATTGCACATGCGCCTATCTCGATGCAGTCTAAAACCTTACTGGTTGCCGATATTGATGTTCTCATTTTCTCGGGGCATAAGATTTATGCACCGGGGTCACCTGGCGCCATCATTGCTCGTAGCAGCTTACTCAAGCAAACCTCACCTTTAGAACTTGGTGGAGGCATGGTCGAAGATGTTTATCTGCAACATTTTACACCTTCTAATGAACTGCCTGATCGTGAAGAAGCCGGCACACCCAATGTTTTAGGTGCAATCACTCTGGCCTGTGCTCTTGATGTTTTACTTAGAATTGGTATGCAGACAATTCGCGAAAAGGAGCAGCAATTAATCGATCTGGCGTGGACAAAATTAAGCGCAATTGATGGCGTCAATTTATATGGACCAGACCCTGATCAAATGCCAAGGACAGGTACCATTGCATTTAATATAAAAGGCTTTGACCATGGTTTAACCGCAGCCGCTTTAAATGATTACCATAATATACAAGTGCGCAACGGTTGCTTTTGCGCTCACCCGTATGTACGTGAAATGGTGAAGCGAGAACTGTGGGAAATCGACATAGATCCGAATGCGTCTAATATTGAAGCTGAGGTAGAAAGAAAGCGAGGAATGGCTCGTGCCAGCTTGGGTATTTATACCAGTGAAGAGGATATTCTAGCTTTGTGCGATGCTATAGCGGATTTAACGTCACGTAAACAAGAGATATTGTCGGTATATCAACCACAGGGAAGGAGTGGATATTGTCACCGAGAATTTGTGCCCGACCCCAAAGCACTGTTTGACCCAGTCACTGCTTTGGAGCAATCACTAGAGCAACTTTGAACTACCCTCCCAGTTTAAGTAACAAAAAAATTATGATATCTTAATGACAATAGTGATTTAGTTAAATACACCAACACCGGTTGAAGCATTTAGTCATTAAATAAGCGACGAGCCAACACAAAGCTATCAAGGCCCACCAAAAGATTACTGGATGAATAATATTAACTTCTAAGATTCAGGAACAAACATAAATTTAACAAGTTGATTAAAACTGTTTTTTTGACCTATATCATAGTAAAATTACAAATCCTACGAATGGATATTCAATTAAATAGAAATAATTTCAACTTTAGTTTTAAAATTAACTTAAATAAATGTTTACCCGAGGGGAAGTAATGACTGACATTAAAGCATTAGAAAAAGCGGCAAAAAGTGGCTCACTAGATCGACGCGAGTTTGTTAAACGAGCAGGTGCGCTTGGTTTAGCTGCACCATTTGCGACTTCACTCCTATCACAATCCGTGCATGCTGCCACACCAAAAAAAGGCGGTAAATTTACTCAAGGACTGGGATTTGGTTCAACTACTGATTCACTAGATCCGGGTACGCACGAAAACAGTTTCACGACCAGTCTGATTTATGCTTATGCTAATCATTTAACTGAAGTCGATAACAATGGCCAACTGGTTCCAGAACTGGCTGAAAGTTACGAAGCAAGTGCTGACGCAAAAACCTGGACATTCAAGTTACGGCAGGGCGTAGAATTCCATAATGGTAAGACCATGACGGCTGATGATGTCATTGCATCACTCAACTTTCATCGCGGAGAAGACACAAAGTCAGCTGGTAAGTCGCTGTTAGAACCTATCGAAAGCATGACTAAGAAAGGAAAATATGAAGTCGAGTTCAAGCTAAAAGCCTCTAATGCTGACTTTCCATTTATAGTGAGTGACTATCACCTACCTATTCTGCCAGAACTAGATGGCGCAATGAACTGGCAAGCAGGTCACGGCACCGGTGGTTATACTATTGAAAATTTTGAACCTGGTGTTCGTGCAACGTTTAAACGAAATCCTAACTACTTTAAAGCTGGCAAGGCTCACTTCGACGAAATTGAACTGCTGAGTCTACTGGACACTACGGCTCGTCAAAATGCGATTATGAATGGCGAAGTGGACACTATCGACCGAGTTGACCCTAAAACTGTACACTTGCTTAAGCGGGTTCAGAGCCTGGATATTTTAGAAACAACGGGTACTTTGCATTACACCTTTCCAATGCGAGTAGACGCTAAACCATTCGACAACTATGACCTACGCATGGCAGTGAAACTATCTGTCGATCGTGAAGATTTAGTAAAGAAAATTTTGCTTGGTCACGGTGCTATTGGCAACGACCACCCAATCTCGACTTCGAATCCTTTCCACAATGGTGAAATGTCACAACGACAATATGACCCAGACAAGGCGCGTTATCACTTAAAGAAAGCTGGTATGGAAGGGGCTAAGATTGATCTTAGTACTTCGGATGCAGCTTTTGCCGGTGCGGTTGATGCGGCGTTATTGATTAAAGACTCTGCTGCTAAATCGGGTCTTAATATCAATGTCGTTCGTGAGCCGAAAGATGGTTATTGGTCCAATGTTTGGAACAAAAAGCCTTGGTCCACTTGTTACTGGGGTGGTCGTCCTACCGAAGACTGGATGTTTACTGCAGCCTATGTAGCTGACAGCAAGTGGAACGACACTGCTTGGAGAACAGGTCCAAAAGCCGATCGTTTCAATAATCTTGTTACTTCAGCTCGCTCTGAACTGGATTCCAGCAAACGCCAAGAAATGTATTATGAGTGCCAGACGCTCATCAATGATGATGGTGGAGCACTGATACCTATGTTTGCAAACTACATTCACGCTGTAAGTAAAAAAATCGGCCATGATGAAAAAGTTGCTGGTAACTGGGTAAATGATGGCGGTAAAAATGTTGAACGTTGGTGGTTTGCTTAAACACTAATTTTTAAGTTCGGCATGATTAAAAAGGGGTGATTATTTCACCCCTTTTTATGTTCAGGATGAACGGTATGTCACGGGCGCATGGATGCACAGGAACGCCGATGTTCGGGATGAACGGTATGTCACGGGTGCATGGATGCGCAGGAGTGACGATGTTCAGGATGAACGGTATGGCGTGGGTGCATGAATGCACAGGAACGCCGACGCTCAGAAATAAGTGAAGATCTTTAGCTAAACGTTTTTAATAGTGTCTTCGGCCCAATCTAAGTAATCATTCACAGGGCCCTGAAAAATAGTTTCGACCTTTTTATTTGACAATTGGTAGCGATACATTGGATCGTAATAATCGACCAATAGCGTCTGAATACCTTCATTGAACCCACTAGAATCCTGGTCCTTATAAAACTGAATTAAAGCTGCTTCAAAACATTGCCTTACTTGCTTATATTTATCGCCACCCAGTCTTTTTTGAATACGGGCCAAATTTTCGAGAATATAACGACTGAACTCTACTTCGGCTGAATCGCCATAAAGCACCTGATATTGTGGCCAGGCATTCTCTATATAATCTTCACTTATTAACTTTATTCTCGACTCTATATTTACTTCCAGAATCGCTCTGGGTGTTTTTTGCATCTTTTTATATAAAATTTCAGGCATGTTGACTCGCCCAATACAGCGCCCTTCATCCTCTAAAAATACAGGTTTGCCGGGGAAACGATGTCGATGCTTAAGAAGCTCAATTGAAATTTGATTTTCCAAATCGATGACGCTCGGCTGGAGATCACTTGCATCACGCCCAAAAGCTGAACCACGATGATTGGCTATGCCTTCAAGATCAACATGGTGTCGTATCTGCTGCAAAACCCGCGTTTTTCCTGAACCGGTTAATCCACTTACAAT
>JBLHTH010000195.1:0-5075 GCA_047627195.1 Pseudohongiellaceae bacterium
TAATCTCAAAAATTGTTAGAAAGCTATCTTGTGTCATATAACGCATGTCGCAGGCGGTTATAAAATCTACGCCTCCGCCGATGGCGCCACCTTGAATTGCGGCTAGTACCGGCACTCTGCAGTTTTCTAAGCAGGTAAATGTTTTTTGCATGTGCTGAACGGTTTCATAAAGCTTGATGCCTTTTAGTCTGGATAGTTTTTCTGGCGCCATGGCATCATCTTTGTTTTGTATGCTGCTACCAAATGCGGAAGTATCCAATCCAGAAGTAAAATGTGGGCCCGTGGATGATATAACGATGACTCTGGCTTGCGCGTCAGTTTCAATTTTCTCAATGATTTTTGGCAGTTCATCCCAAAATTCAGGGATCATGCTGTTGCGGCGTTCTGGCCGGATAAGTTTGATGTGTGCAATTTTGTCAGTTACTGATAAATCAAAACAGCTATAGGTCACGGAATATCCTTTTGTTGGTTTTCTTCACTAAGAACTCTTTGTTTAAGTTTCTTTATTTAGTTTACCGAACTGGGCCGCAATGAAAAGTCACCGCTTCAGCACCACTGCGGGCATTTTGTGTTGCTATGCCTGTTGTCACAGTTCCAGCGCTGGCCATCCGCCGTCGGCGGTCATCCATATAATGGTTGAATGATAATAGGGCCTGCTCAGATAAGCCATATTGAATATCGCTTAAAGCTATTTCATAGAAGTTGGCGATAAACCGCTTAGTAAAACCGTCTCGTTTCTCATAGGCATTAAGTGCCTCATTAATGCGACCCTCACCGGACTGAGTTGACCGGTTCCATGCTTGACACATAGCGCGAATACTAGCCATTTCATTAGTATTGATGAACGTCCGTGCATTGGACAAGGTGATAAATATATCTTGCAGCTTGCTGTCGCTAACGGCGAGGCGGGCTTTGAGTGTTTCGGGGTCTCGCGCGATTTCCTGTAGGAGTCTGTTTAGGACAGCGGGATCAATTTGTTCTGCGGTTAAGGTGGGCGCTAAAACCTTAAGCTCTCTCCCTGCTTGTTTTCTGACAGCTGCTTTTGTCGAGCTAAGATCAATCCCTTTGTCTCTAATTTGCTCCTGAGCACAAACTAATGAGCTCAGGAGCAAACTGGAAAGGATTAAGCTATGGATAAGTCGACAAATCACTAGCGGTTTCTTTGAATTACCGTAGGTTCGAATTGCGGGTATTCGATTCCCAATTGATCGAGGTAAGTATCATAGCGTGATGGATCATAATACAGCTCTTTCAGTCGGTCTTTGAACAGAGCCATGATCTCAGCATTTTTCTCGATCGCAGGATCGTCGTCAGGTCCAATAAAAGGCACATACTGAACATCAGCAGTTTGTACATCTTCGAAATAGTCTACGGCGTCATCCATTAGAGATTCATTTTGAATCAGATCAAGCATAGTGGTCGCGACTACCTTAGCTCCGGCAACAGCGCCTTTATGAGCAATCGGTGTCGCCATGGCCATGGCACTGGACCAATGGTGCCCTTGCAGCTGTCCAACATTTGCAGGATAGCGCAGGGTTACTGTTGGTACGTTCCAAGAGATATCGCCAATATCGTCTGAGCCACCAGAGACAGGAGAGGGTAGTGGTTCGGCGATTCCGGACAAATTGGTTGCCAGACCTGATGGCTCATCGGCACCCATTAGTGTTTGTAGGGCTTTGGCGAAGCGCTGATCATCCTCTGACCAAGTGGGCAAACCCACTTTCTTGATATTCTCATCCATGGCTAAGGCTATAGGGCGATTGAAATGTCTTGGCCACGCTGCTCCGATGATTCTGCGGCTCACCGTGGTGTCGGTCATCATTGCGGCGCCCTCTGCAATACGTTGCAGGGTGTCGAAGTTTTCACGGATGCCTTCTGCTGTAATTTCGCGAATAAAATACCAAACGCTAGCATAGGACGGAACGACGTTAGGCTGATCACCGCCACTACTAATGACATAGTGAGATCGCTGCAACGGATGCAGATGCTCGCGGCGAAAGTTCCAACCCACATTCATTAATTCAACCGCGTCTAATGCGCTACGGCCTTTCCATGGATCACCGGCGCCGTGGGCAGCTACACCATCAAATAAGTATTCAACCGAAACCAAGCCAGTACCACGGCTATCACCCCAGCTTACAGCCATGTTGTTCGCGACGTGGGTGAAGAGAACCGCGTCGACGTCATCGAACAATCCATCTCTGGCATACCAGGCCTTAGTCGCGAGAAGTTCTTCGGCAATGCCAGGCCACAGAATAAGTGTTCCTGGTAAATTATTGCGCTCCATTATTTCTTTAACCGCTAAGGCGGCGACAATATTTACAGCCTGACCCGAATTATGTCCCTCACCATGTCCCGGAGCACCTTCAATCATTGGCTGCCTGTAGGTGACGCCAGGCATTTGAGACGCACGTGGAATCCCATCTACATCGGAGCCCAGAGCAATTACCGGTTCCCCACTACCCCAGCTGGCCCACCAAGATGATGGAATGCCGGCGACCCCTAGCTGGATATCAAAATCATTGTCAGCCAAAATCTTGGTTAAGTAGGCTTGGGTTTGGAACTCTTGAAACCCTAGCTCAGAAAAAGAGAATAAACTGTCGACTATTTCCTGAGTCAATTTGGCCATGGAGTCAACAGATTCGACGGCATCGGCTTTCAGACCAGTGAAACCAGACGTCTGCGCTGAGAGCGAATTGCTAATGCCTAAACCAACAAAAAAAGCGAAAAGAACGGACTTGTATCTTTGCATTATGTTGCTCCAATTAAAGAAATAGAAGCAAGATTACGGTGTTTTGAAGTTGTGCGCTATAGCGCGGTTAAATCGTGGAGCTTAGTGTAATCGGCGGGCCTGCAATGCTCTGATTAGGTGCGTATGAAGGCAGGCTGTGGGGAATTTGGTGGGAGTTTAACTCGATTTGTGCCCCAACAAAGCATCTGGATTATGAATAGATCAAAAGATGGATGGGCAAATTGAAACTTCGTGGGCGCTTTATTATCTGGGCGGCTGCATTCTTGAAGTCCTGCCCGCTCCGCCTCCTTGCTATCTCACTCACTCACGACTTACGTGGACTTTTCCCATCCCCTCTACCTAGAATGAATAGTTATCGTCTGCGGGTGATGATTGCTCGGGTTTCAATGAGGGGCTTTAGGCTTTCTAAGTCGGGGGTGGAGCTGCACTGCCTTTACTGAAAGATTCATTAACGAGGCCTTTGAAACAAGCCAATACCCAAGGGTAGCTGTTAACAACATAATAGCCGTAGACTCCACTGCGCATCATGCCGTTGCATTCATCTAAGTCACCTAATCCGGTTACATATTCATAGTCATCAACGAAGGTGCCGTCATAGCTGCCGCCAGGATTATTATCTCCGCTGGGGCGAGCGCCAGCGCGCAGTTGATAGCTGCTAGTGACTTCTCTTATTATACTGTTGTCATCGATGTAGCTGCCAAAAATAGGAAAGCCATCAGCGGCGAATCCAATGACCGGCGAGGCTATGGTTCCACTTTGATCGAACAGGGCTTGCGGATTGCCATGATAGTGATATGTGCCATCTGGCTGAGTATGCGCATTGTGGACATCAGTTCCAAAGCGCGACAGAGGACTCATAGGATCATATCGCCATGGCCGGTTAATGTCGTTGCAGCCAATGTTGCCATCACCCACGCCAAAGCAGCCTGCTGCCAATAAGTCTATTTTCACACCGCTTAACATGATGGCATTATCATAGGATAGCGTGAGAGCAGTGCTGAAATCTGCGAATACCGCAGCAATGGCTGTTCTAAACTCGACAGGGACTGCTGCCACGTTGGTAGCAAAGGAGGCGGTTGAATCGTTAAAGTTATGGTTAGGAATGCTATTAGTGGTGAAGACACATTCAGATCCGTCTATTGAGATATCGAGACTTCCTGAATACAAAATGCCTCTTTTGCTATCGCTTACGGCAGAAAAATATTTGTCAGCATAGTAAGCGCAGCTTGCTCTGCTATTAGTCAGAATCGCATCGCTAATATCGGTTTCAAGCAATGTGACAAGGGAATCTATTTTGCCATGATAGACAATTTCATTGCCCAGAGACGGACCAATAGCCCATACATTATCTCCTTGAACTCCTAAATAAACGTCGCTATCAAAATAGTAGCGAACATAGAAGCCCTGAATTTCTTGCACCGTCGCTCCTGCCGGAGTCAATAACTCAGGGTATTGCGTTTCAGCCCATTCGAATAAGACTATGGCGTTTGATCGAGTATCTGCAATTGAGTGCTGGCCAATCAATAAGATGCCTAGAGCTATGCCAGCTAGTGTTTTAAACATGGGTTACCATCCGAATAATTGCCATAAGTACAGTGCCGGTAAAACGGTTATACGTAACGCTGGTGAAAACCCTTCGCATTAGGTGCTGATTATTCATTTGAAGTTAAATATACAGGAAAAGCAGGTTAGCACTGCTTGACCCTGGACAAGAACTATTTCAATCTTGGTAGGGTTTTGTGGTTTGTGAATCTGTTTATTTGAACCGATTTTTAAAGTTGCATATCAAAGTCATTGGCCTGAGCCATTTCTTAAACCATTACTTAAAATACAGGCTAACTTTATGAAAAATTTCTTCGCTGTCTGCATGCTTGTTTTAGGATCAGGTGCTGGCTCAATTGCCGCTGAAATCCCGAAGGACTTGACGGGCACACTCATTGTGCTGAACAAAAACAGCGATAATGCTAGTTTTATAGACCTTGCTTCCGGCCTTGTCATTGCCACTTTACCGACCGGCGAAGGGCCCCATGAACTTATTGTTAGCGATGATGGGCTCGTCGCCGTGGGGAGCAACTACAGCGGTGGCAATAGTTTGACTGTATTCGACATTGAGAACTTAAAAGTGGCGCGCACGATTGATCTGGGCGATTCCCCTCGCCCTCACGGCATTCAGTTTTTGCCTGATCAGGCTACGGTAGTCGTTACCTCGGAAACAAAAGCAGAGCTTGTGGTTGTTAATATTGAAAACGCAACGATACTTGGGTCGATAGCAACATCCGGGAGGGGCTCGCACATGGTTGCATTGGCTGAAGACGGAGAACTT
>JBLHTH010000196.1:0-4963 GCA_047627195.1 Pseudohongiellaceae bacterium
TCGTGCCTTCTCCTAAGGTAACGGATCAGTGTTTTGGCTTTTTCCTGCTATTTACAACACGCTTGTCACGCGCGATTTTTTTAGGTGAAAGGCCATCTTCTTTCTCAGTAAATGGGTTGCTATCACTTTTCATCTCAATTCGAATCGGAGTTCCCTCTAACTTTAACGCTTTGCGAAAAGACTTTTCCAAGTACCGCGTGTAATGAGAAGGAACCTTATCTGTTTGTTTACCATGAATGATGATCAATGGCGGATTATGACCGCCCGCGTGTGCGTAGCGAAGCTTAATTCGCCGATTATTAACTACCGGCGGAGCATGATCCTTCACCAAGTCCTGGAGAATACGTGTAAGAATATTAGTGTTAAGTTGCTTGTTGGCAGAATCGTAAGCCTTGTGTATTGATTCGTAGATATCACCGACACCCGTTCCATGTAATGCAGAAATAAAATGAATTTTAGCAAAATCGACGAAAGTAAAGCGGCGGCGTATCTCTGTCTTCACATGCTCTTTTTCACTACTAGCCATGCCATCCCACTTGTTAATGGCTATCACCAAAGCACGCCCTGCCTCTAACACATAGCCAAGCAAGTGAAGATCTTGCTCTACAAGTCCGGTTCGAGCATCGACAATTAGAACAACCACGTTGGCATCTTGAATTGCTTGCAACGATTTAACCACTGAAAACTTTTCGACGGTTTCCTTGGTTTTTCCGCGCTTTCGAATCCCTGCAGTATCAATCAAAGTATATTCCCGATCTCTTCGGGTAAAGGGTATGTAGACACTGTCTCTGGTCGTGCCAGGTTGGTCATAAACGACAACCCTATCTTCCCCTAGCATGCGATTCACTAAAGTCGATTTGCCCACATTAGGTCTGCCGGCGATGGCTATTTTAATGCCTTGAGCAGGCACTGGTTCGGATTCACCCTCACCTACCGACCAAGCATCTTCCAATACCTGATTCAGCATTTGAGTAACGCCTTTGCCTTGGGTAGCGGTAACTGGAAACACTGTCGATATACCGAGACTGTAGAAATCTGCCATGGCTTGATCAGGGTCCATACCATCGACCTTATTGACGATGAGGTATGTGTTTTTATTATTTTTTCTCAGGTGTTTGAGAATCCTATCGTCATCAGGGGTGAGCCCGTCTTTGGCATCAACGATAAATAGACAGATATTTGCCTCATCGATTGCCAAAAGGGACTGCGCTGCCATTTCAGAGTCGATGCCATCTTCGAAGCCGGTTATGCCTCCGGTATCTATAGCTATAAACGGCTTACCCTGCGAAATACCTTCGCCATATTTACGGTCACGGGTGAGCCCCGGCAGGTTTGCAACCAGCGCATCACGACTTTTGGTGAGACGATTAAAAAGAGTGGATTTCCCAACATTGGGGCGACCGACAAGGGCAATTACTGGCCGCATGATTAAAACCTTAAAAGTGGATGAAGTGTTGCTGGTTTACTGGATATTGAGGGCTACTAACCTGCCGCTGTTACCATAAACATAGAGCTTGCCATCTTGTGCCAGCATATTAGCTCTGATGCCATCGTTATCAATTTGGGTTCGACCGACAATTCTTCCATCGATCTGAGAAACTAAATGTACATAGCCTTCTAAGTCAGCTAGAGCTACAAAGTTGCCTATTGCTGTGGGAGCCGTAACTTCGCGAAACTCAAGGTCTTCATTTTCCCACACTATATCTTCTGAGTTATCTCGGATGGCAATTAGATGACTTTCGTCGTCACTGTAATAAATATTGCCGAAACCTTTTGTAAGACCGTGATAACTGGACGCTTCACGTCCCCAAACTATTCTGCCTGTAGGCACATCGAAAGCCATCAAGTTGCCTTGATAACTTGCAGCGAGAATCCGGTTGCCATCAAGAACTAAATCGCCGTCCACATCAATGACTCGGTCAATATCGTATCGCCCTTCTGGGATTGCGACTCGCTCTTCCCAACGAAATACGCCGTTTTCAGCCGAAACAGAAACCAAAGTACCGTTACTAAATCCAGCAACTACTGTTCCAGAACCTGTGAATACCGGCCGACTTGTTCCTCTTAAAGTCAAAGGAGGCAGAGTGGATTCGTAAATCCAGCGCTGTTCCCCAGATTTTTGATCAAGAGCAACCAACTTGTCATCAACCGTCTGAGCCACGACAACATCGCCATTACTTTGCGGAGCGGAAAGCACTTCGCTTGATACTGGAGTGCGCCACAGCTCCTCTCCGTTGCTTTGATCAAGCACGATGACGTTGGCGTTTCTTGTGCCAAGCATAACCAAACCCTCACCTGCGCCCACGCCGCCGGTTACCGCAGTGCGCAAGCGTGTTCGCCAAATCACATCTCCAGACTGCCGATCAACCGCGACCACATCGCCGTCTTCGCTAGCAACAAAGATGGTAGCGCCGTCGATAGCTGGGGTTAATTCGGTGTAGTTTTTTCCTTGCCCGTTGCCAACGCTGACACTCCACTGCCGTTGTAGATTTACTTCACGTTCAATAGCGACCAGTTCTCTGGGTGGATTAACCTCGTCATCCGAAAACCAGGTCAAAGGATTCCAGCTAAAAGTTGAACAACCCGTTAGTAGCACCAGTGGCAAAATTTTCAGAAAGCGAAACACTGAGAAGTTAGTTACTTTTATCATGGAGTTTTTGTGAACCCTAAGTGTCTTCGGACAAATTGTCTAATTTCATGCGCAAGCCATCACTGCTAGACCCGGCCTGCTGCGCCGCTAAGTAGGAATCCCTAGCTTCAACTGTTCGGCCCATGGCTACGTACACATCGCCTTGAAGCTCAGCATAGCCCGCTTCAAATGTTTTTGGTGCAAGACTACTAATCACAGCCAGGGCACCATCATTGTCACCTTTAGCTAGCAGCACTCTGCCTAAACGTAAATTAGCGGTTAGAATTAGACCTTCATCTGACTTTACAAATAATCCTGTCAGAGGGTTCTCAATGATCCATCGCAGAGAATCTTCTGCAGCATCTAAATCACCCGTCATAACTTGCTGTTGAGCCGAAAATAGTGAGCTATATCGAGCATATATCGTGCTGCTATGCTCCGCTCTCAACTCAGTGGCTAGAGCGATTATCTGAGTCGCCTCTTCATCACTAACTAGGCCGCCTTGTTCATTGATGGCCAAGCTCAGAACCTCTTCGTACAAATCTGATGCGGCATCCGCACTAGCTGTCTTCGATCCTTCCCACAGCGTCCAACTAGCGTAGCCGCCAACTACAACGACAACCGCTAAGACTAGCTGCTTACCATTTTCATCCCACCATTTCTTGAGGGCTTCAATCGTTTCTTCTTCTGCCGCGTTAATCGCCACGACTTACTCCTATTTTGACTCGATCATCTGAGGTCTACTAACCACAGATAAAAAATTGACTTATCGTCCTGCTATAAGCAATAACGAAAATCTCCAACTAAGACCGCGATTTTACCTGTTTGTTCGACTAGAGGCACGGGAATGTGCACTATCACTTAGAAATGTCGATGAATTCGCCTAATTTAGCTCCGATTTGATCCACATTGATGATTTCTGATCGGTTTGAATCATCTAGCATGCGCAGCTTAAGCTGAGCCAGGCTAGAATTAACTTCCTCTAATATAACCGCTAGCTGCGCCCCACTGGCAAAAGCACGCTTCATCTGGCTAGCAAGCTTCCCCCCGCCACAGTGACAAAGTACTCCAAGAGACGGATGAAGTTGGCGAATTTCCTGCGCTAGCGCTAAACCCTGAGCCGACAAATCTTGAGTTGGTACAACCACGTAAATATCTATTGGTTGCAACGCATCCGCAGGCACTTTTTTCAATTCATCAAGCATTAACACAATACGTTCCTCACCAATGGCAAATCCAGCAGCAGCCGTGGCCTTGCCACCTAGTTGCTCAACCAAGCCGTCGTACCTGCCCCCACCGCAAACCGCACTCTGCGCACCAAGTATATCGGTGGTCCACTCAAACACGCAGTTGTTGTAATAATCCAAGCCCCGCACAAGGCGTGCATTTTCCCTATACTCGATGCCTAATCCACTCAATAAAGAGGTCAGCCGCCGAAAGTGCTCACGGCTATCATCACCGATGTAAGCTGAAAGCTCAGGCGCATCTGTTAAGACTTCCTGAACCGCTGGGTTTTTAGAGTCCAGTACTCGCATAGGGTTGGAATACATGCGCCGAGTGGCATCTTCGTCTAATAATTCCTGTCGAGATTCTAAAAAAGTAGACAAGGCGCTAGCATAAACTTTGCGATCTTGGGAGCTACCGACATTATTGATTTCTAGAGTCAAATATTCCGACAAACCCAGTTGCCGCCAAAGCTCTGCAGAGAGCTGTATGATTTCTGCATCAATATCAGGTCCGGCCATTCCAAATGCCTCAACACCAAATTGATGAAACTGACGATAGCGGCCTTTTTGAGGTCTTTCATGCCTAAACATCGGCCCGTGATACCACAGCCGCTGTTGCTGGTTGTATAACAACCCGTGCTGGTCAGCCGCCCTGACACAAACGGCTGTGCCTTCCGGTCTCAAACTTAAGCTGTCTCCATTGCGATCATCGAAGGTGTACATTTCTTTTTCAACGATGTCGGTGACTTCACCGATGGAGCGTTTAAATAGTTGCGTTTGCTCGAGAACAGGAAATCGAATTTCTTGATAGCCATAACCACCAACAACTTTTTGAAATGTCGCTTCTAAGTATTGCCAAGTTAAAGATTGTTCAGGAAGAATGTCATTCATTCCTCTGATTGCTTGAAGTTTTGCCATAATAAATTATTTCGCCTAACAGCTAATCAGTAGCGATGATGTCCTTTAGCGCTGCTTGTTTTTTGGCAACACGATCTCTCACCATAGCTTCCAATTCGTCCACCAAATTATCGTTGTTGATTTTATGATCAGGCTTGCCTTCCACATAGACCAAATTACTCGGACTGGCACCGGTCAGGCCGATTTCCGC
>JBLHTH010000197.1:0-4876 GCA_047627195.1 Pseudohongiellaceae bacterium
ACGGCGATAAAGAAAAATCTGATCAAATGCTACGAAGTATTCTCCAAGGAAGTAGCTGGGCTTCATTCGGCTACATAGCCGCTGAAGCTGATATCGCGAACCTATCAAGATAGAGGTGCGCGGCAGGTTGCAAGGAGCGCTCTCAGCTTAAAAAATCATGCTGAAAAGTGTCGCCACAAATGAACTATCTAAAGAGATAGAGAAAGCGCTAGTTTGAAGACATCGACATTTTTTTAGATTGGCCGGTTACGCAGGCGCGGGGTAATTTAGAGTTGCTGTGCTCGTGATTGAAGTCAAGTATCGGCTGAATTTGGAGTTATAGTTGCTGCTCTACTGTTTCTAAGCTGTCTTCTAGCTGCATCGACATGGCTTTGAATGAAAAGCTGTACACTGCTGTTACTAAAGCTCTCTGATAGTGGATATAGATAAATGGCCGGACTAAGCAAAGGTGGTTTTATGGAAACGATTTCAAAATCCAACGATCGGTATATTTTGGGCTTCATATTAATGCTGGTCGCCAATACCGCATTCTCACAGGCAGGCTTGAGCCCGGAACCGGTCGAGCTGACCATCGAACATGTGGCAGGTACTGTATACATGATCCAGCGCCCCGGAGGCGGGGGAAATATTGGCGCGTCAATCGGTCCCGATGGAGTGCTGTTGGTGGACTCGCTTTTTGCACCACTGACCGAAAGTCTGGTGGCGGCGGTACGGCAGGTCACGGATAAGGACATCCGCTTTCTGCTTAACACCCACGTACACCCTGACCATATAGGTGGTAATGAGAATCTCGCGGCGATGGGCGTGTTGATTTTTGCTCACGACAACGCGCGGTTCCGGTTCTTGTTGGAGCGCAATCGATTTCCACGAGGAGGAGGCAGTTTTGCTAAACAGCCACCGGAATCTGCACGACCAGAGATCACCTTCAATGACGCGATGAGTTTTCATCTGAACGGAGAAAACGTGCGGGCGACACTAGCGCCGCCGGCACACACCGACGGTGATGTATTTGTGTATTTTCCTGAATCTGATGTGTTGCATTTAGGTGACGTATTTCGAACTACCAGCTATCCGATTATAGATGTGTTCAATGGCGGTTCCTTGCATGGCACTATCGCTGCGCTAGATAAGGCCATCGATATGTCCGGCCTGAATACAAAAGTAATTCCTGGCCATGGCTTGGCAGTGGTTGGGCGCGATGCCATGATCGAATTTCGTGACATGATTTTGGACGTGCGAAATCAAGTGCTTACCATGATTAAGGAAGGTAAAAAATTGGAAGAAGTAATGTCGGCGAATGTTACCGAACACTATGATGCCAAGTGGGGTCAGGAAGCGGGTTGGACTGCAGTAGATTTTGTGCCGGTTGTATATTATGAGCTTGGCGGGTCGGGTCGGCTGTTAGATAAGTAGTATTTAACTAAAAGTTCAATGCTGGATTGCTGGAGAGGTTGCTGACAAGTTAACCCCTCAGTTTCTCAGGATCTGGCACATGACCCAATCAAAAATGGCAAATCGGTAGTGATTCCCGCCTAAAATAGTACAAGCTGCCATGTGGCTCTACAATTGATTCAGCTTCAGCCATCGAGATGCGCAGTGCTGATCGCGCAGCAGGGCATCACCGCTAGCTATGAAGCCATTCACTAGGATTCGCCTGCATCACGAAGATCTCTGTGAATCCAAGCGCTGCGGTATGTGCCTCCACTAGCCACTTAGAACTCCTTGACCCGTTTCCACAATCGCCGGTCATCTATAGCGTGATCGGACAGAGGTTTGTCCAGCCATGAGTAAAATCCACTGCGATGCAGTTTGAAAACGCGACACATGGCCTTAATGGAAAACTCGTTTCGATGATCACGAATGAAGGCGTACTTTACCCGGGGTCGTTGGCAAAGTACTTTGCGGCCTTTTTTAGAATGTCGCGTTCCTCTGTCATACGCTTCAAGTCAGCTTTGAGACGAGCATTCTCTGCTGCAAGGTCAGCCTTATCCGCTTGGCGAGGATTTGGCTCACCGTAGGTCTTTATGCCAGTTATACAAACTGTGAGACGTTGTACCTAATCTCTCGGCGACCTCGGCCACTAACCTGTTTAACCGCTTCTTTCTTGAATTCCTCGGTATATCGTTTGCCTTTCATAAACACCTCTCATAGAGTTATATTTTAACGCTATTTGGTGTCTAGCAAACCTTGGGAAGTCCAGTCTAGTTTGCCCACGATAATGGCGGTTTGCGAATTAGATAGCTATATGGAACTTTATGAGCGCTTTCTCGACTATTTAGAAAGGAAGTGTATGCGGTGGTTTTCGCGCTGAGTATTCAAGGAGGGTTTGGTAAAAACTGTCTTTGCTAGCTTAAAGGATGCGTATAAAAACGAGTCCGAAGTTAGACAGAGGTTAGACACAAGCGTAATATTAATTTCGACCAGTGTCTAACGTATTGATTTATATGGTAGCAATGGGTGGACTTGAACCACCGACCCCAGCATTATGAATGCTGTGCTCTAACCAGCTGAGCTACATTGCCACAAATCTTCAGACTTACATATTATACGTAATCAAATCGCAGTTAAAAACTCTCAATGATGTAGGTATAAGTTTTTCGAAAGCTCGAAAGGGCGCGAATTTTGGCTATTTACTGTGAAATTGTCAAGCGCTCGCAGGACTAAATGACTTGGAAGGGGCAGATGCTGGACTTAGAGCCAGCAACGTTGTCGATCTCTGAGTTGCTCATTTAATGCTCGATTAACAATACAGGTAAGAAATAATTCCAACTAATCGGTATCACGTCAGCGCATTCAAATTCACTTGACCAGCATAAAGAAGCCCTCTCCTGTTGGGAGCGGCGACTAAACCCGTAAATTGGGTAAGCTGCATAGAACTCATAAATCATACAACCGAACTTAAACAACGGATTAAATGAATCCAATGTTCACTGAAATCTGTATATGCTCCCGTGTTTTTAGGGTTTAGATAACTCTAAATGCTGGAATTCCCGTCGAAATATTGGGAGCAATAAAAATGGAGGAGATACAACAAATGGAAAAGAGTGAGATTTTGAATTCCTTATCCTGGGTTAGAGCATGCTTATTTGCTTTGGTTAGTCTTTCGCTAGTTGCATGTGCCTCATCTGAGGTGGACCCCTATGAGGGCTTCAATCGCAAAATGGCGTCTTTTAATAATGGGGTAGATATAGTTGTGATAAAGCCGGCAGCTCAGGTCTATAAAGCAGCTGCACCGAAACCGGTTCAAACATCAATTTCTAACTTCTTCGCTAATCTTGGAGAGCCTTGGACAGCTATTAATCAGCTGCTTCAGGGCCGAGTTAAAATGGCAGGTAGCGACACCGGTCGCTTTTTCGTGAATTCCACCTTAGGGGTGGCAGGATTTTTTGATGTTGCTACCTCAATGGGGTTGCCAAGACACCAGGAAGACTTCGGTCAGACGTTGGGAGTGTGGGGGTTGCCGCAGGGGCCTTATATCGTTCTGCCAATGCTAGGACCGTCCAGTGGCCGAGGATTGGTTAGTCAGTACGTTGGTAATTTTGGTGGTGGAAGAATTGCTCAGCCAGTACGCTTCGTAAACAACGTGCCTGTTCGCAATTCGATGTTTTTCACCTTTTTGGTCTCGATGCGAGCGAGGCTGCTTGATCGGCCCCAATTGCCGCCTGGCTCAGACAGCTACACGCTGTTTAGAGATTTCTATTTAACGACTCTTGAACAGCAGGTTCAACAGTAAGCGATACGAGTACAGCCGATTCAATGTCTAGGGCATGGAGCTAGACATTGAATCTAAAATGCATGACGTCGCCATCTTGCACGATGTATTCTTTGCCTTCAAGGCGCCACTTCCCAGCGTCTTTCGCGCCATTTTCGCCATTGTTGCCGACGAAATCGTCATAGGCTACTACTTCGGCGCGGATAAAACCTTTTTCAAAATCGGTGTGTATCACAGCGGCGGCTTTGGGTGCGGTAGCGCCAATTTTCACGGTCCATGCGCGCACTTCTTTGGGCCCGGCGGTGAAGTAAGTTTGCAAGCCTAGCAGTTCATATCCAGCACGAATTACTCTGTCTAGACCTGCCTCAACCATACCAAGGTCTTGCAGAAACTCAGTCTTTTCATCGTCTTCGAGTTCAGCAATTTCAGCTTCCAACTTGTTGCAAATAGCGACAACTTGAGCGCCTTCGGATTCTGCGATTTCAATGACTTTATCTAAGTGAGGGTTGTTTTCGAAACCTTCCTCATCAACGTTGGCGATATACATAACCGGCTTTGCGGTAAGTAAATGCAGTCCATAAAGGTCAGTCCATTCGTCGGCAGTTAATTCCATGCTGCGCACCGGTTTTACTTCATCTAAATGGTCTTTGACCTTTTCAAACAGAACCCCTAAACGCTGGGCTTCTTTGTCACCGCTTTTGGCGGTGCGTGCGACTTTCGCTATGCCTTTTTCGACAGACTCTAAATCTGCCAAAGCTAGCTCAGTGTTGATAATCTCGATGTCCGCCGCGGGATCAATTTTATCAGCAACATGGATCACATTGCTGTCTTCAAAACAGCGCACAACGTGAGCTATGGCGTCGTTCTCGCGGATGTTGGCCAGAAACTGATTGCCAAGGCCTTCACCTTTGGAGGCGCCGGCAACGAGACCTGCTATATCGGTAAATTCCATCGTGGTTGGTATGGTTTTTTCAGGTTTAGCGATCTCGGCTAATTTATTGAGGCGAGTATCGGGTATAGAGACGATGCCTGAGTTAGGCTCGATGGTGCAAAATGGAAAATTCTCAGCCGCGATGCCCGCCTTGGTTAGCGCGTTAAAGAGTGTCGACTTGCCGACGTTGGGTAATCCAACTATTCCGCATCTTACTGCCATGATGAGTTCCT
>JBLHTH010000198.1:0-4712 GCA_047627195.1 Pseudohongiellaceae bacterium
AGCGCGCAGTAAATCAGCTGCCGGAGCCTTACCTGATTGAGCCCGCTTTCGAATATCGCCTAAGGCTCGTTTGCTGCCCTCTTCTGCCTTCATCGCAACACTCAGGCGCTCTTGAAACGCTAGCGCGATAAGAAAGGCATGTGCAGTCTCGGCAGAAACATCGTATCGCTTTATTTCTTGCTCGATACCGACAAGGTCGCTTTCTGAGCGCTTGGTCTCGACTTGGCGCTTTAATAGGGAGCGTTCAAGTATCCAACTGATGCTGAGTGTCGACTGCGAATTATCAAGTCCTGAAAAATCGCCGCTGCCTAATGCATCTTCAACCGTGAAACTTACTTGTGGCCTCTCTCCGACAGACGCGTGTTTGGTATATGAGGCGGCGCTTTTGACGCGAGACTCTATGCTGGCTATCTCCAGGTTTTGCTCCAAGCTTCTAACGATCGCTGTACGCAAATCGAGGGTTTGCGAATCTAGTTCATTCGCCGAAGCAGACCCTAAAAAACAAAAACACAAACACAAACCAATCAGACATAGAGGAAAATTACGAGCATTTAGGATAAAAGACCGATCATAGATCGGTTTTTTATAGGCGAAAAATCTAAGATTTAGTGTCATTTGAATGCTTTATGTTAAAAAACCTAGTGTGAAAAAAGAGTTTCGACAGAATGATGAATAAAGTCGACGGAAAGAGTACACAACGAAATCATAGTCAATGCAGATACCATTAATATCGTGATCGGGAATGGCTTTACTGGCTCGTCGTCTAAAAGATAACGAACTCGAGATTGAAGAGCGTTCGAGGTAAATCCGCAGTTTGCTAACGGAATGTTGGTATTGTTCTGGTCCTTATTATTCAGTCGAGCAACCTGTAATATTGTTTTCGAAACAATTGTTCTGTCGTGAACAGAACTTATTGTTGATTGGTCAGCTATTTGTTCGAGTGCTAATGAGAAGGCTTCGTTTAGACGTGTTCCGCTTGCCTTTGGAAAAAACGAAGCAAACAGTGAAAACAAAAACTTTCTTAAAGGGTCCTTACGCAGCTTATGCGCCAATTCATGCCGTTGAATGACAGCTAATGATTCCACGGTAAGACTGTTTCTTAGACCTTGTGTGATATACGAGCGAGGACTAAGTAAGCCCGCTGTGAATGCCTGTGGTGTATCCGAGCCGACCAGTAAGGTGCCATCTTCTAATTCTTCAGAAACTGAAAAATAGTCTAATTGGCTAAGTTGTAAACTGTTTCGTATCGCTCTCGAAAGCTTTGTGATTGACACGACAAAGAAGATCGCAGAAAAGACAAGCAACAGCGCACCGTGCCAGCTAAAAATGTGAAATACGTAAGCATGGTGCCAGTGAATTAGTGAGCTCAACGAACCTATTTGTAACTCAAAAAGCTCGGGCGCAAGCAATAACAGTACCGATGCAACGGCGGTTACCCAAGGTAAAACAACGCTCACCCATAGCAACCGGCTGCGATTAACTGCGCTGAAAGCGTTGAAGTAATTGAGACAGAATAAGCCTACAGAAGACAGAAACACCATCGCTATCCATAGGCTAATAATGCCAATCGTAACGACATTAAGTGTTAGGCCGAACGCATCAAAAGTCATGATTTTTCAGCCGCTTGTGTGCCGGCTCTTGTTTGCTCGATCAGTCGCTCGAGTTCATCGAGCTGTTCGTCGTCGAGACTTGACGACATTGACGCAAACGCGGCCAAAAGAGGACTTTTACCGCCGCCGCTGTAGTCGTCAGTAATATCGTTAATGAGTTGACCAATAAACTGATTCCGATCAACCGCAGATCGGTAATGAAAAGCATGACCAATTTTCTCGCGCGCTAATATGCCCTTCTTGAATAATCGATCTAGGGTGCTTTGAATAGTGTTGAGGGACCCACCACGCAGTTTTTCAAAATGGGCATGCACTTCCTTAGCATCGGCAGAGCCGAATTCCCATAAATACTGAAGCACCATCTTTTCAAGATCGCCAAGAAGCATGATATAAAATTGATTCATTTTTGTAGTTGAAAAGCGACGATATCATAAAAACCGATGCATGGTCGGTTTTTATGATGCTGGCGAACTAGGCCACAAGCAAGTTGGATTACCTAGCAGGGAATTATTCAAAACGGACAAAAAATTTAGTACCTTAGTTGCAAAGATTGAGGAATCCAAAACAGAGCCCTATGCCACAAAATTTTAGTACTTTAGTTGTAATTTAAACTCGCAGAATCGAACAATATCAACAACTTAAGATTTCAGGAGGTTTAGTACTTTAGTTGTACGTCCGCTTTTTGGGCTTCCACGCATTGATTGGAATTTTAGCCATACAAGATGGCAATTTCAACATAAACATTGATATGGAAATCTCGAATGAAATTTAGGTGTTTATGAGTGAGCCTTGTCTAATGGATGTAAGTTGAAAATCACCACACTCCCCTACAAATACTAGCGATAGTAAAAATAGCTTAATATGATCGCACTGATTCGTAACTTACTTTAATTCCACGCTGTGCCATTAAATCTTCAACGAACGATCCGACATTTCGGCGATGACTTAAGTTGAATCGGTAATAAAGCCAAACCGCGTAGCCGATAATTTAAGAAAGGAATCGATGACGTTTATAAGTTTTCATTTCAGAATTATCCAACAACTGAAGTTAACTTGTTAGTACCCTTGAGACTCATCTCTTCTGGCTCCCGCACTCCCTAATTTCGTGTGAGCTAGCGACCTGGTTGCGCCTTGTTTTTAAAATGCTGTGTGATACGGCAGGACCTTGTTCATTCGCAGAGCGGAGAATTGCTAATAAAGAGTAAGCCAGACTGTATTCCATCTTTGCTGCTCGTAGAGGCAGTAGAGTTCCCCCGGTTGAGGCTACTTTCAAACGAAGTGATGAGGTTTTTGGGCTGGCTGATACTTATTGATTTAGAGGAATAGCGGGTTATGCTTCCTATACCCAAGTTTATATCCATCCCGTTTGGCATATCTAATGAAAAAAATCTATTTCGCCTGTCTATCTGCCGTTTTAATGATTTCAGCATGCACAAAAAATGACACTGAAGGTCAGCTTGAATCTGATATCGTACAAAGTGCTCCAATGCTAGCCTCTACATTTACTGAACCAAAAGACTGGGCACGCAGTGAAAACGACGGTGCAATAAGCTTTACGGCACCTGAGGGCGATTTGTCGCTTGCGGTGGTACCGATTGAAAATGCTCCAGATGCGAAAACTGCGGCCAGCCTAGCATGGCAGGCTCTGGGCAAAAGCATTGACCGAGAAGTGTCGTTAATGACTGAACGCGCAGCGTCTAGAGGTTGGGAAGCGATCTGGTCGATTGAATATGAAACCTCTCCGGCTGAAGAACGCGTGTTGCATGCCTTCGCACATGACGACGATGGTATCTGGACGGTCATGTTAATAGATGGCAACTTGGGTACCATTGGCAAACGAGGGGCAGCCGCCTCAACCGTCTTACAAAGCCTCAGCGCTGCGGGCCATCAAAGCGAAGACTTGAGTGAGCGAACTGCTAAAGATTTTACTCCTGAAATGCTAGCAGAGTTCTTGGCTTTTGTAGAAAGCTCGGCCCAAGCGTTACAACTGCCCGGCGTTGGCATTGGCCTAATACAAAATGGCGAAGTCATTTATTCAGGTGGTGTAGGTGTCAAAGACTCAGTCAGCAACGCAGCAATTGATGGCGACACCCGTTTTATGATTGCGTCAAATACCAAAGGAATGACCACGCTACTGCTAGCTAAATTGGTGGAGTTGGGAAAAGTTAACTGGGATGACCAAGTCATAGCGCATTATCCTGATTTTCGTCTGGGTGACGATGACACGACAAGTAGCGTATTGATTCGCCATTTAGTATGCGCATGCACAGGCTTGCCGCGCAAAGACTTGGAATGGGTATTTAACAATGCGCCAGATACACCTGCTACCTCAGTGTTTGTTGAACTAGCGGCCACTCAGCCCACTAGTGGATTTGGTGAAATCTATCAATATAACAATCAAATGGCAGCGGCTGCAGGTTATGTTGCTGCGCACATTTTTTATCCTGATATGGAAGTAGGTGCTGCCTACGACCTTGCAATGCAAGAGTATATTTTTGATCCACTTGGCATGAGCAACACCACATTCGACTTTACCACCGCCATTAATGGCAATGTGGCTAAGCCTTATACCACTAACTTTGATGGAATGGTCATAGACCTTCAACAGACGGCAAGCAAGGGTTTTAATCATACCGGCACGGCAATTCGTCCAGCTGGTGCAGCTTGGTCAACGCCAAGTGATATGCTCAAATATATTAAAAATGAACTGAACGCTGGCCTGGCAGCAGACGGAAAGCGTTTGTTTGCTCAAGGCCCCTTGTTAGAAAGACGAGTGCCAACGGTAGAGGCCGGCGCGGGCGAAACCTATGGTATGGGCTTATCGAACATAGATATGAATGGTATTGCTGTAGTAGAACATGGCGGTTCAATGGGGGGATATAAGTCTCAGATGGTGATCATACCCAGTGCCAATGTAGGTGCGGTGATCCTCACTAATTCTGATATGGGTGGTTACTTACTCTCGCCCTTTGGGCAAAAAATTATAGAGCTTCTGTACGATGCCCAAGAAAAAGCGGAGGCGACAATTGCTGCAAGTGCAAAGAGCTTACAGGAACGTTTAGAAAAAGAGCGCGCTGAATTAACGATACCGGCCGATCCGGC
>JBLHTH010000199.1:0-4686 GCA_047627195.1 Pseudohongiellaceae bacterium
GTAAGCTTTGGCAGGCCAAATGCACAGCCACAAGCGATGAAGAACACGCAGTATCAACAGCCATGGCTGGTCCATGAAGACCATAGAAATAGGAAAGTCGGCCAGCCGCTGTATTTGCGGTGTTTCCTGTAATGCTATACGGGTCAATTTGATTGACATCGGCAGTAAGCCTATTGCCGTATTCTGTCGAGGTAACACCAACGAAGACTCCGGTTTGGCTTTCTTTGATTTTATCTAGCGCTATACCCGTATGTTCAAATGCTTCCCAAGTCGTCTCAAGCAATAGTCGCTGCTGTGGATCCATATGATTGGCTTCTCGAGGCGAGATTCCGAATAGGGTCGCATCGAACAAGTCAATTTCATCAAGAAATCCGCCCTTTCGGCAATACATCTTTCCGGCCGCATCAGGATTGGCATCATAGTACTCA
Organism: Pseudohongiellaceae bacterium; assembly: GCA_047627195.1. GTDB lineage: Bacteria > Pseudomonadota > Gammaproteobacteria > Pseudomonadales > Pseudohongiellaceae > UBA9145. Next base: position 429 of record JBLHTH010000199.1, read on the forward strand.
TCAATGTCCCAACGCTCTTTTGGTATATCACTAATACTGTCTTCAGAATTTTTAAGTAACGACCAAAAGCTCTCTGCGGAATTCGCACCGCCAGGAAAGCGGCAGCCAACCCCAATGATAGCAATATCATGAACGGCCGCGTCTCTATTCCCAATGTCATTTACAATTTCTCGGCCCTCACCGCTGGGTGACAACACACTAGAATCAGCAAAAAGTTCATTCTTTAGATAGACTGCCAATTTAACAATGTTCGGATAATCAAATGTCAGTGTGGACAGTAAAGTCAGACCAGTCTGTTCCGACAAGGTCTCCTTAAACTGCAGCGCTAGTAACGAATCCATCCCCAGCGCCGAAAATCCTTTATCAACATCCGGCAGTTGTCCGGCAGAAAACTCTAAGATCGAGGCAGTAAGTTCTTGTAAATGGGAAACCAGGCTTTCTTCATCCTGTGCTTTTAAAAAGGCATTTGCGCGGCTGAGGTTTTCAGTACCAATAGCATGGGCAGGATTATTCAAAATCCCTTTTGTAGGATTGAGTTGTTCGCCGGGCACCGACTTAGAGCGTAAGCAATCCAAAAAGCTATTCTTCGACACTAGTTGATTAAGCATCTTAAATATTGGCTCATCTAATTGAGCAACAGCGCAGGTACTTAGTTTAGGATCATCAATAATTCTCTCGAGAGCTGCAAAATTGTTTTTCGCTTTTAGTGACTGTACACCGGCTTGCGCAAGTTTTTTAACCGTCTCCTGCGTTGACATACCTTGTTGGAACCAAGGCCCCCAATTAACACTCAACCCCGGAAGTCCTCGCTCGCGCCGATGACTCATTAAACTATCGACAAACCGATTCGCCGCGCCATAATGGGCCTGTCCTTTCGATCCCCAAGTTGATGAAATCGACGAATAGCAAATAAAGTAATCCAACTCTAATTCATCAGTAAGAGTGTGCAGGTTCCAAGCCCCTTGAGCTTTTGCCGCCATAACCTCGTCGAAGCGTTTCGAGTTAAGCGTCTCCAATAAGTCGTAACCCGGTAAGCCAGCTGTATGGACGATACCTTTAAGAGGCTCATGAACATTACATTCGGCGATAACTTTGCGCATGCCATTTTCATCACATACATCTTCGGCAACAACTTTAATGTTGGCACCCTTGTCATTGAGCTGTTGAATCGCTTTTTGCACCATGGCACTAGGACCACTTCGTCCCACTAAAACGAATTCACGAACGCCTTTCTTAAATAACCACTGGCAAGTTAGTAATCCAAGATCCCCACAGCCACCTGTAATCAACCAGGTACCACTCGGATCAAACGCTGCTTTTCTAGAGCCCGGCGTATAATGCTGCAACTGAGGGATATGCCATTGCTGTTGTCTAATAGCTAGCTGGTCTTCATTGCCAGGGATTTGAATTTTTTCGATTGCCGCGTCAACCTGTTTAATCGCCATCAGCTCTGATGTCGATAGCTCTAGGTCTATTATCCCACCCCACTGTATGGGATGTTCCAGAGCCATAGTCCGGCCCATCGCCCAAGCAATTGAATCAGCAAAAGCTAATGAAGTAGAATCAATAACAGAAACCGCTTGTTCGGTTACGCACCATAAGTTACTAGATGGCTCACCAATAACCGCCTGCATTACCTTTAACAGTTCCTGAGCGACACCGCGTGCCTGCGCATAGTCTTGCGAAGCTTCACTGTCACGCAACCAAAGTACTATAGTATTTTCCAGACTGATCGACTCTATCTCGCTTGCCGAAACGATTCGAGGATTGTTGCCTTGCGCATTGAGCTGCTTAGAAAAAAGCCTGCTTAATGGCGGCAGCTCCTGTTCCCCATCGCTTACAATAAGATAACGGAAATTATTCGGCTCAGAGTCAATCAGCTTGACATCAACTTTGTTATTTTCTTTGGATAACGCACGCCAAACAACATTGTAGTAAACTTCGTCCGATATCAGATTAGTAGATGTATCAGGCACTGGAGCTGCCCAATAGCGTTGTCGCTGAAAAGGGTAATTAGGCAGCTGCATCCGCTTGTAAGCATTTGGATAAATTGTCAGCCAATCAGGATCAGCACCCAGCTGATAGAGCGCTGCCAACTGACCCAGCATTTCTTGCCGATCATTCGCTACCTCTTTAATACTCCAACACCAGTTGACGTTTTCTCCTGGAAGGCAAGCACGAGCCATTCCAGTCAGAACTGGCTTCGGACCAATCTCTAAAAAAGTCAGATTATTGGCTATCTTTAATTGTTGTAAAGTCGAATAAAACAATACGGGCTCGACAATATGACGCACCCAATAATCCGCATTCATTGGCGCAAGAGGATCACGCCCAGGCTCCAAACAAGAATAAAAAGGAACATGGCTCGGTTTGAAAGCAACGCTCTGCGCCTGTTGTCGAAAATCGTCAAGCACGCCACTCATCAACGGTGAATGAAAACCGTGTGAAACATCCAGAGAACTTGATCTAATGCCTTGCTCAGTTAGCAATTTCAGCACACTATCAAGTGCCAATTTATCTCCGGACAACACGACCAGACCCGGCCCGTTAATACCAGCGATAGACAATAGATCTCGTTTCCCGTCTATGGCCTTCGCAGCAACCTCAGCACTGGCGAAAACAGCCGCCATTGCTCCAGGGTTGCTTAAGCCTTGCATCAACGCTCCTCGGCGGATAATCAGTTGTAAGCCTTCTTCTAAACTGAAAATACCCGCGGTATAAGCTGCTGCGTACTCACCCACACTGTGACCCATCACCGCGCCCGGTCGAATACCTTTCGATTGCCACAGCTCAGACAGCGCCACTTCGATGCTGTAAATGGCGGGCTGGCAGTTATGGGTAGCTGTCAGTTCAGAACCATTGAAAATGATATCTAACAAATCTCGTCCTGTTACTGACATAAATCCTTGATGGCAGCGATCAAGAACATCTCTAAAAATAGGTTCAGTTTGGTATAAAGTTTTTCCCATGCCTTTGTATTGCGAGCCCTGCCCGGTAAACATAAAGACAGGCGCAAGGTCTGGCTGTTTCACTTTGTGAGGGACAGCGCTTGCAAGTGAATCTCGAATATCATCCAAACTAGTTCCGACTAAACTAGTTCTCCATTCAAAATCATTTCGAGTCAAACAGCTATTCGCTGCAATATCCACTAGAGAAGCTTCTGAATTTTCCTCAAGCCATTCTAAATATTGCTGTCGCAGTTCAACGAATGCAGCTTCGCTTCTAGCAGAAATATTGACAATCTGAGAGCTTTGAGGAACTGCCTTCTCTGACGGCGGCAGTTGTGACGACTTACTAAACAGATCTTCTTCTGCCCCAAGAATGACATGAGCGTTAGTACCACCAAAACCAAAAGAGCTAACCCCAACAATCAGTGGCCCCGCGTCTTCATCCACATTCATAGTTGCTTCGGGGATTTGAATGGGAATGTTCTGCCAGTCAATAAGGTAACTAGGGACATTATAATGCACCTGACCCGGTATCTGACGGTGTTGAATCACCAGCGCCGCTTTAATTAATCCAGCGATACCGGCGGCAGGTTCAAGGTGGCCAATGTTCGCCTTCACTGACCCCACAATCAAAGGGTTCTGTTTGCTATGACTAGTGCCAAAAACGCCCGCTAGCGCTCCTATTTCAATAGGGTCGCCAATAGCCGTGCCGGTACCGTGTGATTCGATATAGTTTATGTCTTCGGGTTTTAAATTTGCGTTCTTTAACGCAGATTTAATAACTGCCTGTTGAGAAGGGCCTGAAGGAACTGTCAATCCACTTGAGTGGCCATCATGATTAACCGAACCGCCCATAATTACAGCTAGGACATTGTCGCCATCACGCTGCGCGCTTGACAATGGTTTTAGCACAATTGCGCCACAACCTTCAGAACGAACAAAACCGTCAGCGCTATCATCAAAAGCCTTACACCGCCCGTCGGGCGCAAGCATGCCAGCCCGCGAATGATTAATCGTGATTTCCGGGCTAAGTAAAATATTTACCCCCTGCACCAAGCACAAATCACTCTCCCCCTGACGTAAACTCTGGCAGGCTGTATGTATGGCAACTAGTGACGAGGAACAAGCCGTATCAATCGCCATACTTGGTCCGCGCAACCCAAGAAGAAAAGATAAACGACCCGCCGCTATACTATGTGCATTACCTGACCCCATATAAGAGTCAATTTCTTCCGGCGCTCGCCCCGCTAGCAACTGATAGTAGTCGCTTGTGCTTATAGCTGTGAAAACTCCCGTTTTCGTTTCACGCA
>JBLHTH010000200.1:0-4633 GCA_047627195.1 Pseudohongiellaceae bacterium
TCAGCCTCATCCCAAATTTCGTCAGATCCTACTCTTTTTTCCGGGCGCGTTGACAGGCGCAAAATAACATCGTCAAAGCCAAAGTCTGTATAAACCGAAAACAAAAGATCCATAAAATCAGCAACTTCTGCCTGAATCTGATCTTCAGTACAAAAAATATGACCATCATCTTGAACAAAACTTCGTACTCTCATCAAGCCATGCATACTGCCCGAAGGTTCGTAGCGGTGACATGAGCCAAACTCGGCCAATCGCAGAGGCAAATCACGGTAACTCTTGAGGCCTTGGTTGAAAACTTGGATATGACAGGGGCAATTCATCGGCTTGATGGCATACATGCGATTATCTGATTCGACACTAAACATTTCATCAGCAAATTTGGCCGCATGACCCGATTTTTCCCACAAGCTGTAATCAACAAGCTGCGGTGTGTTTATTTCTTTGTACTGCGTGGCGTCTTGACGCACTTGCATGTAGCGCTGAACAATTTGGTAGATCTTCCAACCTTTAGGATGCCAAAACGCCATGCCTGGCGCTTCTTCTTGAAAATGAAACAGATCCAGTAATTTACCAAGTTTACGGTGATCGCGCTTCTCTGCTTCTTCCAATCGCTGCAGGTATAAATTGAGGTCTTTCTTCGAGCCCCAAGCCGTGCCGTAAATCCTCTGCAGCATTTCATTGTTTGAATCGCCGCGCCAGTATGCACCTGCAACTGACGTCAGCTTGAATGCTTTAAATTTTGACGTGCTAGGCACGTGGGGACCACGGCAAAGGTCAATAAAATCACCTTGGCGGTAGAACGACAGATCTTCATCCCCGGGAATACTGCTAATAATCTCTACCTTGTAGGCTTCACCCTTTTCTTGAAACAAAGCAATAGCGTCTTTTCTAGAAAGCACCGAGCGCTCTACTTGAAGGTTTTCTTTGACCAGAACACCCATCTCTTTCTCAATGGCGGTCAGGTCTTCTGGGGTGAACGGACGCTCATAAGAGAAGTCATAGAAGAAACCATCTTCAGTCACGGGTCCAATAGTAACCTGTGCTTTCGGAAATAAACGCTGTACAGCTTGAGCCATTAGGTGCGCGCAAGAATGTCTCAACACCTCGATGCCGTCAGTGTCTCGCTCGGTGACAATAGCAACTTCAGAGTCTGTCTCAACACAATGAGACGTATCGACAAGCGTGCCGTCAACTCGACCTGCTAAAGCGGCTTTGGCTAAGCCTTCGCCAATGGAGGCGGCAATTTCGGCGATCGTTACCGAGTTGTCATAGCTGCGCGTGCTGCCGTCTGGGAGTGTGATCTGAGGCATTTTTCTTCTTCTAGCCCTTAACAAGTCAACAACTGAATCCATTTAGCTTGGTTTCAGTCTAATTTAAATTACTGAGTTTTGAATTCTATGGGATGGTAGGCACGACCAGATTCGAACTGGTGACCTCTACCATGTCAAGGTAGCGCTCTAACCAACTGAGCTACGCGCCTATTGCTGTATTTCCGCAAAAGTCCCTATTCAAAGGAGACGAGATTATACGGAATCAAATAGGCCGGTGTCGATGCATTTATTCCGAAAAAGGCATTTAAGTTATTGCTTTAACAGCTGATTCTTTAGCTCTGCAATTCGGTCCCTAGTATTGGCCGCTTCTTCGAATGCTAAATTCTTAGCTAGCTCATACATCTTAGACTCCATCTCAACGATTTCTTTCTGCAATGCCTTGGGGTCACTTAGGTCTAATCTTGAATAGGCGTTGGCTTTTTCCATGGCGCTGCGCCCCCGTGTTTTCATAAGCTTGCCAGCAGGTGTGTTAGCACCTTCCATCACATCAAGGATCTTTTTCTTCACTCCCTCAGGAGTAATACCATTGGCTTTGTTGTGAGCCACCTGAACTTCTCGACGGGAATTTGATTCGTCCATCGCCCGCTGCATTGACCCGGTTATCCTGTCTCCGTACAAAATAGCTCGGCCATTAAGATTACGAGCCGCACGTCCGATAGTCTGTATTATTGACCGCTCCGACCTTAAAAAGCCCTCTTTGTCAGCGTCCAAAATAGCGACAAGAGAAACCTCAGGAATATCGAGACCTTCTCTAAGCAGGTTAATTCCAACCAGCACGTCGAACAAACCTAGACGCAGATCTCTAAGAATTTCAGAGCGCTCAACCGTATCGATATCAGAATGTAAGTAGCGAACTCGTACCCCGTGATCGCCTAAATAATCAGTCAGATCTTCTGCCATACGCTTGGTTAGCACGGTTACCAGCACTCTCTCCTCTTTCGCCACCACCTCATTAATTTGTGAAAGCAAATCGTCGACCTGTGAAGCCGCAGGTCTCACCTCTAAGACAGGATCTATAAGACCCGTAGGCCTAACAACCTGACGCACCAACTGGCCCTGATGCTCCTCCTCGTAGGTCCCTGGGGTGGCAGATACAAAAATTATCTGCGGAATAATCGACTCCCACTCCTCAAAACGCAGCGGCCGATTATCGAGAGCTGAAGGCAAGCGAAACCCGTATTCCACCAAAGTTTCCTTTCGAGAGCGATCGCCCTTGTACATGGCACCCAATTGAGGGATAGAAACATGAGACTCATCTGCAATAATAAGTCCGTTAGACGGCAAATAATCGTACAAAGTGGGCGGCGCCTGACCTTGATCACGCCCTGATAAATATCGAGAGTAGTTTTCGATACCGGAGCAATAACCAAGTTCCTGAATCATCTCTAAATCGAATTTGGTGCGCTGTTCAAGCCGCTGAGCTTCCACCAATCGATTGTTGTGCCGCAACTGCTCGAGCCGCTCTTTGAGCTCAAGCTTTATGTGATCTATTGCTCCTAAGAGGGTCTCTCTAGGCGTGACATAGTGAGACTTTGGATAAACAGTTAATCTAGGCACTTCCTTAATTAGGCTTCCTGTCAATGGGTCAAAATAAGACAACCTTTCGATCTCATCATCAAAAAGTTCAATTCTAATGGCTGTTTTTTCGGACTCGGCAGGATAAATATCAATTACATCACCGCGCACCCGGTAAGTAGCGCGCCGCAATTCCATATCATTTCGCGTGTACTGAAGATCAGTAAGACGCTTGAGCAAGGCTCGCTGATCGATTTTGTCACCTCGATCCAGATGCACCACCATTTTCAAATAAGAACTCGGATCGCCCAATCCATAAATTGCCGAGACGGTAGCCACTACGATGACATCACTGCGCTCTAAAAGCGCCTTGGTCGCTGACAGTCGCATTTGCTCGATGTGATCATTGATTGACGCATCTTTCTCAATAAAGACGTCAGAGGAAGGTACGTAAGCCTCAGGCTGGTAGTAATCGTAATATGAGACAAAGTATTCCACGGCGTTATTTGGGAAAAACTCTTTAAATTCACCGTAGAGTTGGGCAGCAAGTGTCTTATTGGGGGCCATAACCAGTGCTGGCCGTTGAACCTGCTGAATAACATTGGCAATTGTAAAAGTTTTGCCTGAGCCGGTTACCCCCAGCAATGTCTGGGCATGCAGTCCATCGTTCAAGCCCTCAATAAGTGAGGAAATCGCCGTAGGCTGGTCCCCTGCGGGCTCAAAATCTGATTTTAGATCGAATTTTACGTCTGTCACGATTGGGGATTTCGCCTTTCTGAATTAACTAAATTGACTGCGAAGAGTACAGCAAGGGCAAACTCTGTTGAAGTCGGAGTTGACCGATATATCAAATCTCATTAGTATACGCGCTCGCTGAAGCTATCCTGATGGCAAAAGTGAGATTTGCTGCCCAATAGCTCAATGGTAGAGTAGGTGACTGTTAATCACTTGGTTCGTGGTTCGAGTCCACGTTGGGCAGCCATATAAAACCTAAAACCCCGCGTCGGTTTAATCACCACGCGGGGTTTTTTGTGCCTGGCTTGTTAACCGCCCAGTATATCCTCATACCTCTAGGCCAGATCCTGTGATGAACAACTCTATCCATCACCTATCCGTCATCGACAGACCATCAAGTTGTCGCCAAGCTGTAGTGAAGCAAGTTTACATTAAGGTATAGTTACACCCTTATTAACTTGCACCGGCTCAATGGAGATCACAATGCGCGCTCTAACTCTAACTTTTATTTTTGCTTTCGGGCTCACCTACTGCTCAGAAAACAACTCAACTGAAATCCAAGAATCCAGCACAAGTGCGCCAGCCGAGATTGCAGAAGCGCTTTTGGAAGAGACTGAATTTGAAGTTACGGAACTTGTGGCCGACAATCTTGCGGCCGACAATGAAGCACCCGAATCAGCCGAATTAGTCACCTCAATGAAGAGCAATCCAACAGTCATAATGGATACTAACAAGGGAAGCATAACCATCGAACTCTGGGCTGATAAGGCCCCTATTTCAGTTGAAAACTTTCTGCGCTATAGCGACTCGGGGTTTTACGACGGTCTTGTATTCCATCGAGTTATCCCAGGCTTCATGGCGCAAGGCGGCGGGTTCGATCAAGACATGGTACAAAAGTCGGGCTTCGATCCTATCAAGAATGAAGCCAAATCAGATGTCCCCAATAACCGCGGCACTTTAGCGATGGCTAGAACCAACGTCGTCGACAGTGCGAGTAGTCAATTTTTTATAAATCTAGTGGACAATAATTTCTTAAACCACACCGATGAAAC
>JBLHTH010000201.1:0-4504 GCA_047627195.1 Pseudohongiellaceae bacterium
CGCCAGCGCCAGAGCGTAGGAGGAAAGAGCCGAAAATGATAAACATGAAAACAAAAGTGGAGGAGATGTTGGCGGTTAGTCCAAACATACCTTCGCTGGTAAAAAAGCTCCGATATAGAACTGTTTCAAGACTTAGGCCCGGAAACGAGAACACGCCGCCAATGTATCTGCCTAAAAATAAAATATATGACAAACTGATCAATATCAAAGCAGGCATAAACCAGCCTGTGGTTCGCCGCGTGAACTCGATAGCAAGCCCTATAGCAATCAGCGAAAATACATAGTCGCTGAGGATATATTCGGTTTCTCGCGCGTATAGCGCGTTCTCGAAGAGGATTAGGTAAGCCGTTGTGGCCACGGCAAGACCGGCGAGTGCGATGTTTATCCAATAACTAGCCGATTTGACGGTAACGTCCTCCGCTTCGTTAGCCATTAGCGCGCAAATAGCGCAAAAACCACCAAAGTGAATGGCCGACAACCACAGTTCTGAAATACTGGCAAACACGTTGCAGTAAATGTGGAATAGGGCAAAGAAAAACGCCGCCCAGCGCAAGGTAGGAGATTTCATTATTATTGTTCTCTATAAACTGATTACTTCATCAAGAGCTGGCTCTTCGAAGTCCGATTGCAGAATGAGTCGCTCAGGAATTTCTAAGCCAACTTCGCGGTAGTAACGTATGGCGCCGGGGTGAAGGGGCGCACCTAATCCATCAATTGCGATTTCAAGGCGCATGTCTTTTGTTGCGCCATGAATCTCTTGCAAAGTAGCCAAATTCTCCCAGATTACTTTTGTTACGTTATAGACCACGTCTTCGGGGATATCACTGCGTGTAACAAGCACATTAGGTGAGCCTATTGTGCGTATCAATTTAGTTTGATTTGGGTAGGTGCCCGGCGGAAAATCGTACCAGTCCCATAGGGGATACTTTGCATTAAGTTTGTCTAATGTCTCCTGAGTCCAATTTAGTATTGTCAGGCGATCACCTAGCATTGCATAGGCCTGTGTTATTGAGCTAACCGGAGCACCTGCCGGAATGTTCATGCCGACTATATTGCCATCTTGAATTGCGCTAGTGGTTGGGCCATAGCCCATATAGGCTAGATTGAATTTATTTTCGTAATCAATGCCTAGAGTGTCGAGAATGAAACGGCCAGTCTGTTCGGCGCCTGAGTTTCTTGCGCCGAGAACAAATCGCTCGCCATTAAGATCGGCCAGATCCATGATCTCTCCGGTTTTAGCGAGCTCTGAAAGCAAAACAAAGTGCTCAACGTTTTGCCACATCGCACTTACGCTTCGAACATGTGTCTGGGGCTTGCTCACGGGGCCTTCACCATTCCAAGACCAGGCGCCAAAAGGACCTTGCAATAATGCGAACTGAGCTTGGTTATCTCGCAGCAGCTTTACGTTTTCTAGTGAGCCTGCAGAACTGATTGCTGTGAGGGAGATCCCCTTGGTTTCATTTAGCTGGGCATGGGCGATGGTGGCCAAAGCAACGCCAACGGGATAGTAGGTGCCGCCGGTTGTTGCAGTGGTCAAAATGTAGGGTCTGGAGCGGTTTAGCCCATCGGTGCAGCCAGCAATGACAAATGTGAGAACAGCATAAAGCAGTAAGTTTTTCATATAAGTTTAGAGGTCATAGTGTCTTGGAAACCATAGTGGCTTATTAATCGAAAGTGGCTTAGTTATCGAAAGTGGCTTATTAATCGAAAGTGGCTTAGTTATCGAAGGTGGCAAATTTGATTCATAACAGCAAACTGCCACGTTCCTTGTAGCTGCTGCTTAAGTTTGAAAAGATGCTTAGATAGCTGTCTACGTTGTAATTCTTATTGGTGCTATGTGCCTGATACAACTTAGAAAGTTGCTCGACTTAAGCGGGTAGATGAAACCACACTTACTTTGAAATCACAATAATTCAGCTTATAGCTAATCTTCGCGGCGATCTGGCCCTAATGTGTCTCTAACACTGCCGGAAAGGGGCTTTTCTTTTTCCAGATTTTGAATGAGATCAATTGATGTGGCGAAGATGGTAGCGCCCATGGTAACGCCAAAAACCAGTGCGACACGCAGCAGGACATCAACATAAATGCCGGTAAAGTAATAGCCTACTTCTGAAATAGCAAAGACAAGGACTAATGCCACTCCGAACGAAGTCCATACGGTTTTTTTCATTGGACCACCTACATTAAAATTATCTGTAAATTTGTTGGGAACGGAGAGCTTTTCTGTTGTTCCTACTATTTGCCCGAGAGTAGCAGTAAACCTCCGATCTGACCACTTATCCCAGCTTCGAAGACAAAGATATCGTCAGTGTCATCGCCATTTATTTTAACAGTGATAATGTCGTTCACGGAGGTGTTCAGCGATAGGGGGATTGTCAGGTCAGGGCTGAGCGACTCGATGCTCGATCGTCTTTGATTAATGCCTTCCAGTGCATTGTCGATGATTTCTCTAATATCAATTTCATAACTGTCTTTATCACGGCTATAACCTAGCGCGCCAAGGAACTCAGTTTCTTCACTTTGTGGTTCTATGCTGTTTAAAAAGAGTGTTAGTTGATTATCAATAAGCGCCAACAGGTCGGCTCTAGCGGGCTCATCATTAAAGTTACCTGTCGTACTAACAAGGTACTCGCCGGTGTCAGTAGCCGAGACTTGCTTTTCGATTCCTCTGACACTGCTTGCAAGTCGGATCACTGAGGGGAACTTAAGGCTAACGGTTAACTTTCGGGCTGGGCGGCGGGCAAAGCGCTCACCTTCGTTTGGATAGATGAAGGCTTCTATAGCAATGCTACCGGACAGTGCTAACCATACAAAGATGTCGCTAACGGAGATAGGCTCAACTCGCCAAAGCCAAAGATCTTTCAGTTCATCATTGTTTTCATCATACAGGAACGCGCTGAGGATATTGCCACTAGAGCGAAGAACCTGTCTAGGTTGCTCCATCGTCATCCCGTCGATGGTGCCGCCAAAAAGGGAGACTTTGCCGCCTTCTCTAAGCAGCAAATCGTCAATGCCATCGCCGTCGACATCTTCGAGCAGTTCTTCATGCGCGAGCGCTAGAACCCCAGTCAAGTTGGAGAAATCCAGGTTGTCGATATCAAAATCGCCAAGACGTTCTTCAATTTCAGCTATATTTACTGAATAACTCGGTGTTGCTGAGAAATAGACTGGCCCTGTTGCGTTGGCCAAGAAAACATCAAGTAACTCTTCAGTCCGGGAAATAAGGTCATCGGCTCCGTCAGAATTCACATCGCGCAGCTCCATCAGTGGGATTCTAATGGATTGACCAATGCGCCTCTCTAATTGGCTGGAGTCGAGATTGGTTCTTATTCTAAAGTCAGACTGAATGGCTAGAGGAGTCTGATAACCCCCGTTGCCTGCATTCATGTGAATTTGAAGCTGACCCGCACCAGGAATAATCAAGTCCTCTAATCCGTCGCCGTTTATGTCTCGGGAGAAATGGAGGCGGTTGAGCCCTTTGCTAAGATAGCCATCGATATCGCTTGTGACTGTATTTGGCCCTATTATTTGTTCTGCTTCAACATGCCAAGCCAGTAGTTGATTTCCATCGACAACTGCTATGAGGCTGAGGCCACCATCCTCTTGGTAATTGTTTGATAAATCCCAACCGACGGCGCGACCTGCAAAATCAATTTCGCTGAACCCATTTTCAAAATCAAAACCCGTGCTGCGCTGAAAGTAAATACGCAGACTATCGTCAGTGACCACTAAAAGATCGTTTAGCTCATCGTCGTTGAAATCTGCTACCAGTAATTTCTCAGCGGTGGGGGGGAACGAAAAGCTTTGTTCTGTAAATTGCGGTAAAGCGGCGAAGGATGAATAAGCCGCTAGGCTCAGTCCTAATAAAGTTAGTTTTCCTAAAATACTCATGGCAGCCCCACCAGAACGGTGCTGCTATTGCCGTGAGTTAAAATCAGGTCGGGCAGGTCATCTTGGTTTAGCTTAACAATTTTAAACTCAAACACGCTTTTTGGAGCTACGTATTCCCAGAAAGCTTCATCGGCAATAAGTAGGTTCGAGTCCATTTTCTTCGCGGCGATGTAGCCATTCTCTGTAATATATAATCCGTCGTTGCGCCCATCTCCATCGACATCGTGGCGCAGAGAAAGTTGTTCACTTAGGCCCCTAACATTGGCAGCGGAAAAAGTTTCTTCGATACGGGCGTCGGGCCTTCGATTGAAAACCTGGTCAGTATCTTCAAGGTTGTGATCAAACAATAGCTGTACTCGATTCAGACTGGCATTGCGAATAGCACCGACCACCGGAATAGTATAATAGTTCACACTTAAAATCGGCAGAGCATCCTGGGTTAATTTGACAAAGTCCAAGCGCACATCATAGCCAGAAAAGCGCATTACTTGAGAAGGCTTTTCAAGATTAAATTGCCCCCCCTCATTGATATAGAACCTTGCATCAGCTTCATTGCCATCGTTGGAAACTCGGATAATATCGGTGAGCTTATCGCCATTAACATCAGCTAGTT
>JBLHTH010000202.1:0-4339 GCA_047627195.1 Pseudohongiellaceae bacterium
ACGCTGGCTCGTAGACGGCGCACTGGCTACCAACGACCCCAGTCACTGCGCCATCAGTGAGGCATTCTCTCTGGGGCATACTCTGGATGATATCTGGATGCTTTCGCTGGGTACGGGTACGCCACTGGATGACCTCAGTCAGGAGGACAGGGACAAAATCGGTTTGGCCTCACGTGGTTGGGGAATAATTGGTTGGATACGCAATGGCCTGTTCGACCATATGATGAGTGCTAGTTCTTCGGTAAGCCCTCACCAATGCGAGCAGTTGTTGGGTGAGCGCTATCTGCGTATCAACGGCGAGCTGCCGCGCAAACTCATGCAGATCGATAACACCAGTGAAGTCAGGGTAGAAGAACTTCGATCTTACGCTTTTCTCTGGTTTGAAAAATTCGCTCCCCGGGTGAAGAGCTTGCTGAATAACGTTAATGAGGCCAGGCAGTTACATGCCGCGAGCGGGTCATAATTCGGACAACGCCACAGCGAATCGAGTACAGAAAAACCCGTCACTGGACTTCCCAGAGTTTACTAGACACTTTCTAGCCTTGAAAAATAGTCTTCGTCAAACTTCACTGGAAAAACGCCTCCAGTATGACTGTGTCGCTTTACCAGATTGTAGAGCATCTCGATATAATTGAATATCTCCGTCCTCGCGCCATCTATTGTTGAGTATATCTTCCCTTGGGTTAGGCGCTTTTTAAACGTGGCGAAAAAGCTTCCAGCCAGGGTGTACCTCCTCCACAAAAAGTGAACCCGCGTGAAATAAAGGTTTATGTTCTGTAGATCTCCGACAGAGATAGTCTGCATTCACCATTGCGATAAAAAACAGGGGCTTTAGGCCCCTGTTCGGTACTGACAAGTTATCCCGCAATCTGCCAGTACTCAGTTCATGACTCAGCCAAAATTATACAAGCACCATCGATTCCCGCCCGAAATCATTCAATATGGAGTGTGGCTTTACCATAGATTTAACCTGAGTCACCGGACGTCGAAGCGTTGATGGCGCAGCGGGGCATCACCGTCAGCTATGACGGCATTTGCCTCTGATGCAATACGTTTGGGTCAAAATATGCCCAAAGATTGAGAAGGAAACATCATGGATATGGCGATACTTTCTTCATTGATGAGGTGTTCGTGAGGATCCATGGTGGGCAGCATTATCTTTGGAGAGCAGTAGACCAGGATGGTGAGGTGGTAGACGTATTTCTCCAGAAACGACGTGATGGGGAGGCCGCAAAGAGTTTCTTTAAGCGGTTATTGCGTAAGCACCGAGAAGGGCCTGGGAAAATTGTCACCGATAAGCTTAGAAGCTATGGCGTTGCTCCTAGAGAACTTATCCCTGAATCAATTCACAACACCTCTTAATGGGCCAATAATCGATGTGAGGTGTCGCACGAGTCAACAAGAGTGAGAGAGCGGGGCATGCGTAAGTTCAAATCGATGAGTCAGGCTCAGCGCTTTCTAGGTGCGCATGCAGCTGTAACTTGTTTAGCTTAGCCAGACATTTGGTTTCTGCGGAGAACTATCGGTATTTTCGGCTGCGTGCTTTTGCGTCTTGGGAAAGTGCAGTTGTCGCGTAGATGCAGTTTGACAAGGGTTTTCATGGATAGAGAGAGCTAACTTGTCAATACCCTTCGCAAGTCTAAGCAGCCACCATAACAATCCCGCAAAATCAAAACCGACCCCCGGGGGGGCAAGAAAGACCCGCCCCTGTTTCCTAGTAACCGCCCAGCCAGTACCCCACCCTAGGGGACACGCCCCGATAAGTCGGAATGGTTCCATTGCTCCGCTATACATACTATTGTGGACGAAGGGTTAGGTGCTCCTGAGAACAAGGCTATGAAGCTACTAACAACTTCATTCTTCACCCTAGTACTGCTTGGGTTTGCAGGGGGTTCTATGGGCAGACTATTGCGCCGAGTGTAATACCCAATCTAAGCGTACTAAGCGCCAGTCAGATTAACGCTTTGCCGGGAAAAATGTCGCAGCTATAAATTCTTCATTTGTTTTTAGAATTGATATTTGCTCAGCGCGCGGCTTCGCCATAAATGCATCAAATTCTGTATAAAAGTCCTCGATTGAGATATTGAAAGTTTCCTGAAAAGAATATTTCCAGCCTTCTCTCGGGTGAAGATTCTCCTGTTCACCCCAATTCTTGAAATAGTCAACCATGATTCCTTGTAGATTGTTCGGATCTTTGTGCCATAAATAAACCATTGCCCACAACCCCATATCAAACTTGCCCCTTGGTGTGCGTGCAGCTCCAGATGGATTATTTTCAGATTGAACAAGCTCTTCCCTTACTTGATACTCGTAATCTTTCAAACTAACTGTATCATTTACTAATTTTCCTGCGCTTATTCGATCTCGAGCGTTATCAAGTTGGAGAAGAAATAAATCTCTCGCGTCAAATATAGGATCGTATTGCAGCATCAATAAATATGCTGCGAATTCAGCAGAGCCTTCTTCTATCCAATGCGGAGTGTAAAGAACTTTATCGTGCTCATACTGTCCATTCTGGTAACTAGCAAAATCTTCCATCAACGATATGGGTATTCCAAATTCTTTCTTCTCTTCAAAATACCACATTAACATTTGTTGATGAGCATGAAAAAATTCATGCACTCCAACTTTGGCAACATCATCACCATAGAATTTCTTTGCTGCTTCTTCGGTAGAAAATTCGCCTTCCTGCTGCCATTGATCAAACTGAAAATAGCCATTTATAGATACCTCAGACCCACCTCCATTATGAAATCCCGCTTCGCCCGCTCCTCCGCCACCCCTAGCGTTTTCTAGATTTAAAGGGGCTGCATTCTGAATGCAAAGTGCTCTGGGTATTTTCTTAAACTGTTTATCTTCTACGTCATAGTTCCTAAGAGGCCAAGTATCACATACGTCAGCTATGTACCCAGCTTTGTCGGCCATTTCTAGATTGACAAAAAAACTATTAATAGGAGCAAGCAGGCCCAATTTCCATTTTGCAAAACTTAATGTCCTTCTAATCTTATCTTTGAGATCGGCCGGAACCGATCCATAAAAATTAGCACAAAAAACAGGATCGCTTTGCCATGAAAAATTATAGTAACGGTGAGTGCCGTCAGAGCTTACTGGAATCGGAAAATCAGAATAAAAAGGCTTTGCACAGCCTTCCAAGGTAGTAAGCGGCGGATTAATAGTCACACTAAGCTGAGAGCCGCTGTAATAAATTTCGCCTTCTTGAGTCATGCTGTCGTAGGCGAGATAGATTCCTAGCGTAGTATCAAAAACACCGGCAGGGCCAAACGCTACATCATCAACGATATTAATCGTATGGCTCGTCTGTAAAGTCACTGCTGGAAATGCAGCCTTAAGATTAGCCAATGTCAGATCCCATATTTCGTAGCCACCTGATTCAACACGTATAAAATACTGATTATTCCAGAGAATAAACACATAAAGGTTTCCCATTGTATTTAACTGCCCATTTTCAACTTGGATCTTTACGTCAATGTCGATTTTCTGATCGTAGTTGAAACTATTTGCAAACGACGCCCCATTATCGCTCGATGCCCCGCCGAAAAACTTGGCCGTAGTGGGGGAGCCACTTATAGTTGAAGGTGAGCTTAGTTCAGGCAGCTGCGCCATTGCGCCAGAGGTTACAAGAATCGTTAGAGAGAGTTTAAGTATTATATTTAGTAGGTTTCTCATTGGCTCGTGATTCCTAATATTAAAACAGATCAGTGCGTGTGATGGATGGTAAATTTTTATTCTACAAATTAGTTAATAATAGAAATAACTATACAATAGTTCCCCTCCATTGAAAAGATGAAGGAGTCCGCAGAAAAAGCTAATAAAAAGCATTATATACTTTTAAAACGACCAAGAAATTATCGTTGATTGCTATGGGTTGTTGTGCACAACCTAACCAGTATAAGTCTATCTAAGTCTATCAGAATGGTTCCATTGCGCCCTGTAAATACTATTGTGAACGCACGGTTAGGTATTTGCGGCAAGATTTGAAACGTTAATGTCCGCTGCTGTCCAAGAGATCAAAGGGGTCGGGAGGAAATCAAAGGGGTCAAAGGGGTCGGAGGGGATCAAAGGAGGTCAAAGGGGTCGTGATCAAAGTGGTCGGAGTAGTTTGATCCGAAACCCATCAAGGTCTTGGATTGTAATTCTTCGACTTTCTATCGCCACCTCTTTTAAACGGAGGGATTTGGCGGCCGAGCTGAGTTTCAATTTGTGCCTTAAACCTGCCATCACCCAATACCCATGATTTATTTGCGGCAGATCGGATTTCTTCAAGCGTGTAGCCTGCAATTTGATTGTCTTTGAAAAGTGCACGATAGTTAACTTGCCT
>JBLHTH010000203.1:0-4149 GCA_047627195.1 Pseudohongiellaceae bacterium
AATGTGCGGCTGAAAACCTGATTCCATCCTCTGTCGAATTAGGTGGAAAGTCGCCTAATATTTTCTTTGCCGATGTACTTGATCAGGAAGATGCATTTATCAGTAAGGCAGTCGAAGGCGCTGTACTGGCATTTTTTAATCAGGGCGAAGTATGTACATGTCCTTCTCGGTTATTGATTGAAGAGTCAATCTATGAAAAGTTCATTGCGATGGTGATTGACAGAGCCGGCCAAATTAAGCGCGGTAACCCTCTCGATACCGAGGTCATGGTAGGTGCCCAGGTTTCTGAAGAGCAATACAAGAGAATTTTGGACTATATCAAAATTGGTATAGATGAGGGTGCAGAAGTAATCACCGGCGGTAAAGTTGCTGCTGTCGGAGATGAATACGACGAAGGTTATTACATCGAACCCACGTTATTGAAGGGTACGAACGATATGCGCGTATTCCAGGAAGAAATTTTCGGCCCTGTTGTTTCAGTAACCACCTTTAAAACCGAAGAAGAAGCATTAACAATTGCTAATGATAGTGACTTTGGATTGGGCGCAGGCGTGTGGACTCGAGATATGAATCGATCTTATCGTATGGGCAGAGGTATTCAGGCTGGTCGAGTTTGGACTAACTGTTACCACTTATATCCAGCACATGCCGCCTTCGGTGGTTATAAAAAATCGGGTATGGGTCGCTATACTTACAAAACTGCGCTGGAGCAATATCAGCAAACCAAAAACTTACTGGTTAGTTACGATATTAACCCACTGGGTTTCTTCTAGTACTGATAGGCAGGCTAGGGCCAAACAAACTCTAGCCTGTTCATATTATTAGCGGATTAAAAGATTTCAATGAGCTTGCAATCACTCGATCAATTAATCGTCGAATGCAAATTTCGTCAGTTAGGTGATGATTTTTCTATTCCGGTATCGCCACAGGGAATTAGCGATGCCAGCCTAGTGATACAAAATCCTGCTGTGGCAGAAATACTGGGCCTGTCACCTCCTTTGTTTGGCACACAATCATTCCTCGATACCTTTAGTGGCAATTACGCCCTTCAAAATTCAACGCCAGCTGCCCAGGCCTATGCAGGGCATCAGTTCGGAAAATTCAATCCGTTTTTAGGTGATGGCAGAACTCTATTACTGGGTGAAGTTGGGGTCAAAAATGAAACCTGGGAAATCGCGCTTAAAGGTGCTGGTAAAACCCCTTTCACTTTTGCTTCTGACGGACGAGCAAGTTTGACTGAGTGCCAGCACGAGTACGATATTAGTGAACACCTGGCTGCTCTAGGGGTGCCTACCACGCGATGCCTTTGCATTATTGAGGGTAGTGAACAAGTTTATCGCAGCAGATTTGAGTCTGTCGCGATACTCACCCGAGTCACGCCTAGTCATATCCGTTTTGGCACATTTGAACGGTATTATTTTAACAAAGATGTTCCAGCGCTTAAGGCTTTGACTGACCATGTAATACAGCACTATTTTCCTCATTGCCTAGGTATCGACACCGATGGTAATAATGACTATGGCCGTTTTTTCCAAGATGTTGTTATTAAAACGGCTCAACTAATCGCATATTGGCAACAGGTTGGTTTTGTTCACGGTATGATGAATACCGACAATCAGTCTATTCTTGGGGTGAGCTTAGACCTAGGCGAGTCCGCATTCACTGAAGATTTCGATGACAACTTTGTTGCTAGCTTGAGTGACAGAAAAGGTCGCTATGCATTTGGACAGCAACCAACAATAGGCCTTTGGAATTGCAACGTACTAGCCCGAGCGCTATCACCTTTGATAAAACCTGCTGACCTCAGGCGTGCCTTAACGAGCTATGAGCCGTCCTTTATAAATTTTAGAGCATTCTGAAAGACCTGATGCGCTGCATGTACGAGTTGTTCTGAACCTAAGTTAGGTGCTATTGTCTTTTATTTGAACCACTTAAAAAGGATGAGTAGTACGTGTCTAGGACGTTTGATAATTTATCGCAGCGTCGTGAAGCAGTCGAGCAGCAACGCGGCAACTTTAAACTAAGTCAAACAACAGCTGATAGCGTGCCTCAGGACATATTTCGTTCATGGCAACGAAGTGCGCATGCAGTCGAACAAACACCTCAGTACGCACCGGCGGACGACGCATCTCTAGTCAAGCATCTTTGGCGACAGTCACCGCTATCAATAGGTGCACAGTTCGAGCAAAGCAATATGATTCAGCTAACCAAAGAGGCCCATTTGGTGGTTGCCATCGCCGACCCGTGTGGACGACTCTTATGGACCCATGCCAGTAATCATATGCGTCAGCGAGCCGAAAGTCTTAACTTCACCGCTGGTGGTCATTGGAGTGAGTTGGTAATGGGGACAAATGCTGTTGGTTTATCGCTTAAACTTAAACGACCTGTGACCGTTTTCTCTTCTGAGCATTACCTGCCCTTTGTCAGGGATTGGGTTTGTTATGCGGCTCCAATCATCCATCCCCAGTCTGGTGAATGTGTTGGTATATTAGACATGTCAACAACCTGGAAAAAACACACGCCCCTTGGCCAATCGGCTATCGCACAGATTGCGAATTCAATCGCTCAGAATTTACCTCGTACAGAATCACGTGCTGAACTCGAAATTCATGCTTTAGGGCAACCACGAGTTATCTATCAGGGTCAGACGATAAAAATACCCCAGCGAGAATTAGAAATTTTATGCTTACTCGCATTAAATCCGGAGGGTTTAACTTTAGAGCAACTACACACCGCACTTTATAATGATTGCCACATTTCAACCGCAACACTGAAGACACACGTATCACATTTGCGACATTTTCTCGACGGTAAGATAGGCTCTCGACCCTATCGACTCACAATGCCATATTGGGCCGACTTCATCAGTATTTGGGAAGCGCTAAATCAACAAAGGGCCAATGAAGCCATGTTGATGTATCGTGGAGAATTTCTCGCAAGTTCACAATCACCAGAGATAGAGCAATGGCGATACTGTATAGATGCAATGATGACTCGCGTTGTCGATGCTTGCCAGAGTCCGGAAGCTCTGACTAATAAGCTACAGGAAAGCACTTCGGGCAGTCACGTCGTGCGAGAGCGATTATTGGAGCTGTTACCCAACCTTAAATTCACAAACGCCTAAAAAGTACAGCTTATGTATCCATAACTATCGAAGCAACGCGATCATCAAGCAACCATCGGAAAGATAGCCTTAACCCAACCAAGCAATAATACCTTCCAGATTGAAGCGACGATTAAACCGATAACAAAATTCTGCCAGGTAACGAGGGAGATTCCATTGAGTCCATTTAAAAAACAAGGACAACCGCGTGCAGACTGACGGACCAGTACGGATCTGCCAACAGTAGTCACCACGAGGCAACGACTCAATCGCGGGAAAAATGAATTTTTGGCGCTGCCGTATATTTTCATTTACAAATTATAAGCTTTATTTTATATTCACTAAATATTATTTGTTGGCTGTCCAATATTTATAGGTTAATCCATTGATACCTCTAATCAAACAACGCAGTAAAGTTCGCAGGACCCACACCGAAGCTCGCGCATTTCGACAGAAGACCCTACTCAAAGCAGCGCTCGTAACTGTTGCTAAGTATGATATTGAAGGTGCCACGGTAGCCCGAATATGCGCCGAAGCGGGTGCCTCTCGTGGGTTGATCACCCACTATTTTGAAAGCAAAGAAGATTTATTAGTTGCCTCATTGAGTAGCTTGTTTGACGAAGCCCAGATCCTCAAAGAATTGATCGCAGGCGATGATAGCCTGACCGCAGTTGAACGAATTCGTCGCATTGCTTACAGTAGTTTCGAAGCGCCCATCTATTCCTGGGAGATGGCTGCCGCCTGGCAAGCTTTTACTAATACCAGTCGGCATAACTCGGCTTATAAAGAACCCATTCGGTTATCGGTCCAAAAGTTTTCAGACACGGCTTCTCCCCTTTTTGAACTAATTGCATTACAGCAACCGCTACGTCTAGATTCAAAAGATGCAGCCCGAGGTCTCTTCATACTTATTAATGGTTTATGGAATAGCATGGCTGCCGATGATAATGGATTAGAACCACAAGAGGCCATTATGCAATGTAACGTGTATATATCGGGTTGCCTCACATGACACGAAGCTCTAAATCTATATTTCCACTAACCCT
>JBLHTH010000204.1:0-3970 GCA_047627195.1 Pseudohongiellaceae bacterium
CAATAGTGATGCCCATGCCCCCTATGCCTTGATCACCCAATCCAAGAACTCTCTCGCCATCGGTTACAACAATTACTTTGACGCGGTCCTTGGTTACACTTCTGAGAATGTCATCCATAAACTGACGTTCTTCATAGGCGACAAAAATTCCGCGCGCGCTTCGGTAAATGTCCGAGAAATGCTCGCAAGCGTCACCTACAGTCGGGGTGTAGATGATTGGCAGCATCTCCACTAAATGCTCACTCAGCAGTCGATAGAATAGAGTTTCGTTGTTGTCCTGCACAACACGCAGGTAAATATGTTTATTAATCGGCTCATCAA
The DNA here is from genome assembly GCA_047627195.1 of Pseudohongiellaceae bacterium. Classification (GTDB taxonomy): domain Bacteria; phylum Pseudomonadota; class Gammaproteobacteria; order Pseudomonadales; family Pseudohongiellaceae; genus UBA9145. Next base: position 322 of record JBLHTH010000204.1, read on the forward strand.
AGCTACAAAACTGGTGATACGCTCTTTCAAGCTGCTCCTCTATGGTTTCATAGCGCGGCGGCAATAGACCAATCAGATTAAAGGTCCGTCTCTCTTTTTCAGTAAATGCAGATCCTTTATTGAGTAGCGGCGTCTCCAATAGGGACGGACCGGCGTAGGATATGTATAGGGGCTTTAGTTCGCTCATTAGAGGCTCAATTTAGTTAACTTATCGACCGCATCGAAATGATGCTAAGTGGCGACTTTTCCACCAGAAGTGGCAAAAATGCTAGAATAAGAAGAATAGAAGCAACCGCATGGAATGTCCAAACGCAATATTGAATTAAGTCACTTATTTTAAGTTTCGTGTTAAAACAGAAACTGGCTGGCCTTATATCACCTGAGCCGTCTAATTATTCACAGCTTACAGCCAGCAAAAGAGTTAAACGGGAGATTCTATGACATTGTTTGAGTTTTTAATGGCAATCGCCTCTGTTGTTATCGCAATAGCGCTAACAGAGATCTTTGCCGGCTGGGGTCGCCTGCTAAGAACCCATATCGTGCCGAGAATCGACTGGCTGCACCTTTGCTGGACGGTGGTAGTTGTACTCTACTCTATTCAGTACTGGGTAGGGATCTGGCCCTACCGCAATATTGAATTTACAACCATCTTTCAAGTATGGTTCTTAATCTTCCCGACCTTGTTTATCGTCTTGGTTTCCTACGCGATAACACCTGATATCAAGCCCGATGACAATCAAGACTTGCGCGAGTATTACATGGCTAGACGCGGACCTATATTTTTGGGCTTAACCGCTTTCGTCACCATGGCCCAAATTGCCGACTTCGTGATCCTAGGTGCTGGCTTCTCTATCATCGGGACTATGCTGATTATAATTACTCCACTGCCCGCGTTTACCACCAAAATCTGGGCACACTCCTCGGTCATGCTGGTAAACGGATACCTCCTCATCGTAGGGGCTATTATTCCCAGTATCGTCGGCTCGTAGGAAAGGTTGAAAGAAGTAACCACTCACACCCTTTTAGAAGATTGGACTAATCGCGCAGCTTGGTTCCAGTTAAGCGCGCAATTGCGGACAATGTCGTCTGCGCCGCATTCAGCCCCAACCGAAAATCATCGTCGGTAAAGGTTGTCCATACGTCTAACGGAGTATGCCAAGTTGGATTCCAGCCACCCCCGGTATGTGCCCCGCGCTCGTTTTCCCGCAGGCTAATAGATGGCACCACGTTCATAAAAGGGGTTGAGTCGGTGTTAGTCATATGAGGACCCACAGTTGCTGGGTAGTCGGTATTATAGTCATCCGCTGCCGCCTTAAATACGAAAGCCAGTTTCATCGACTCATCTGCAAGATCAGATGTTGACTGAAACTCGATATTGACATCGGCCTCTGCCCTTTGATCTCTGCTAACCGATCCATCAGCCAACGGCGCACCGTGGTCCCACAGCATCATGTCATGCTGAATCATTCCTAGCCATTTCGGTTCCGGATAAATCCCTGAGCCTGCAGGGTTTTCGATTCCCTGCAATTGAGCGCGCTGCTCAACATAAGCGGTAGCACCGTTTAATCCTGTTTCCTCATTATTCCATAGCGCAAAACGGATTGACCGCTCAGTAACAACATCAGGGTTGTTAAATATTCGCGCGAGTTCAAGAACCAAGGCAGTACCTGATCCGTCATCGTTAACCGCTTCATTGACCCCAATGCCATCCATATGCGCACTTACGATATACATCTCATCAGGGTAAGTGGCACCTACTTTAGTACAGTAAATTTCTTGGCGGGGGCCGTTTACTGGTCGCTCGCGGTTTAGCTCACGAATTCTAGCGTCGGGCTGTGCCTCAAGATCGCGATTAACACCGGTCATTGCCCGATAGCCAAAAATCTTCGATCCGCCGGGTCCATTACCATTGCGGCCAACACTCCCTCCGGTCGGAGTTGTTAAGTCTGGCGTTTCAACAGATCGGCTTCGCAGTGCACGAGGCGCACGTGGCTCGGGGTTGAACTCATAATCTAAGCGCTCTATATTTTGGCAGCCAACTTCTTCGAGCTTGTCTTCAATCCAATCAATAGCCGCACGGTTTCGCGCAGTTCCTTGCTCACGATCGCCAAATTGAGTCAGGCCTTTAAGGGTCTCCTTATAGCTGGACAAACTCAAACGAGCGACCAACTCTTTTACTGGGTCATCTGCTTGCTGGGCAAAACTGAATTGAGTTCCTGCGAGAAAAAGGAACAGAGTTCTTAACGAAAACCATCGCAACTTTGAAAACATACCGACTCCTAAAGCTTAAAAAACACTCACCACCGGCCCATGGGGGAAAGCAATGAGTGTACGAGATAAGCTGATTTAAACCAATGAAAGGCTAGCGCTGCGCTACCAAAAATGACTGTAAGGGCTCCTCCAATAAGCAACTACCCTGCTAGGCACTCCAGTTCGCGCCAATCTTTATCCGATTCCGGTTTTGCCAAGCAGCAATCTGAATGAGATCAGCTGAATGATTTACTTGCTATGCCATAGCCCCATTAATACTAGTAGGTCAAGACAGACTTTACCCTATCAGGTGTGGGCGCTGGCTCTTTGCAAGGAGATAGAAGATAGGAACAAAAGTGAAATAATCACCCCAGCAGCCCAAAATACTGTAGATCTAATTAACCTTATTAATGGACGCACCTCAACAATATCATTTAGCTGTAACACTAAAGTCAGTGCGCACTTCGGCCTAGTGTGGAGCAATACAAAAGCCATCAGCTTTTGAGACAAATCAACTGAGACTCCTTTGTCGGTGTCAAAGTGGCGGCACTACTACCGCCGCTCAACGCTTCTTCCTCAAAAGACATTTATGTAAGACAGCCATTGCTGGAATACATTCCTCTGTCCAATTCAGCTGTCTCACCAAAGACCGCATCATAAGTCCCGCCGGCCAAATCGAACCCTCTCTTTGCGTATGTTTAAATGTTATTTATTTCAATAACTTAACAAAATCGCAAGCTCCCCCTCAAGACGGGCATTGATCTAACCACGAGAATCACTTTGAAATGCTCATCCGGCAAACAAGCCTCGGCGGCAACCGAAGCTGACCAAATAGGCCAACTGAATTAAAACTTATCCAAAGAGCTGCTACACTTTATTACATGGTTTATTGTGCAGATAGCCTATTGTTGCCCTCTTGGCGAGCTAATGCTTAAATCAGCTTTGCTATAGAGCGGCTCAATAATAACTAAACTTGCCAGATAGAGCCCATGTATAAAAGTATTCTGGTTGTTGCAGATTAAGATTGCGATCAGCGCGCCGCAATGAAGAAAGTTAGGTCCGTCGCTTTTAGTGACGATATAAAATTTTCGATTATTGCTCTTGTTGAGCCTAGCTCTGGATACTCGATCGCAAGGACGTCTTGTTAGGTAGTACGGTCAAAAAGGTAATGAGTAAACTACGCACCGTTTTGGCCGTAACTCACCCTGACTAAAATCATGAAGAGCGTTTAATCTGAAGGCAACAAGGTTTTAAAAACGTAGCCCTAAAAAATTTCGAAAACCACATAATAAGCACGTGCAACATCTACCTTAAGTGACAGGAAAAATTATGACGACGCAAACATTGTTAGGCGGTTTTAGCCGCAACTTTCTTGGGCACGCCCCAGATTGGTATAAGA
>JBLHTH010000205.1:0-3876 GCA_047627195.1 Pseudohongiellaceae bacterium
CACCCCTGGGGAGGAGAGGTTGCTCCAGTTGCAGCTGCGTCTGGTGGCTGATGTCGGTCTTTTGGGGTTGCCCAATGCAGGTAAGTCTACCCTTATCAGGGCAGTGTCAGCGGCCAGACCCAAAGTCGCAGATTATCCATTTACAACCCTAGTGCCAAATTTAGGGGTAATCTCCCTAGGCTTGGAGCGCAGCTTTGTAATGGCTGATGTTCCGGGTTTGATTGAAGGTGCCGCCGAAGGGGCGGGCCTAGGCTTTCGTTTCTTAAAGCACTTATCAAGAACTCGCCTGCTGATCCATCTGATTGATGTTTTGCCGATAGATGAAAGTGATCCGGTGGATAATGCGCAAAAAATTATCGCTGAGCTTGGCAAATTTAGTGCCACGCTCGGAGAAAAAGAGCGCTGGCTGGTCCTAAATAAGACCGATCTAATTAGCCCTGATGATCTGAAAGAGGTGAAGGCTAAAATCAAATCAGCGTTGAACTGGGAAGGTGAAATATTCGAGATTGCGGCGATCAATAAAGAAGGGTGCCGTGAGCTTTGCGAAAAGCTGATGGATACCATAGAGATTCACCGCCAGAAATTGCAAGAAGATGAGGACTACGTCGAGCATCAAAAAGGGCTTGAGCGGAAGATGGCATTTGAGATTCGTGCCAGTATTGAAGCTAGCCGGGGTCGACGCAAGACAGATGATGCAGACGATGAGCTTCCCGAACAAGAGCTATTCGACGACGATTGGGACGACTAAGGAATACCATGCGTACGGATTTACAAAAGGCGCGTCGCTGGGTTATTAAGGTCGGCAGTTCTTTAGTCACTAACAACGGCTTAGGCTTGGATCGGCTCGCTATAGCGGGCTGGGCCGATCAATTGGTGGCCCTGCAAAAGGCAGGAAACCAAGTGGTGCTGGTGAGCTCTGGCGCCGTAGCAGAAGGGGTGGCTAGATTGGGCTTGAAAACTCGCCCAACTCAAATTCATTTGCAGCAGGCGGCCGCTGCGGTAGGTCAAATGGGTTTGGTTCAAGCCTATGAAGATTGTTTTCAGCGACAGTCAGTTCATGCAGCGCAAATCCTGCTGAGTCATGAAGACTTATCGGACCGGACTCGCTATCTGAACGCGCGCAGTACATTAAGTACCTTGCTTGAGATGGGTGTTGTGCCCGTGGTAAACGAAAACGATACGGTGGCTACGGCCGAGCTTTGCTTTGGTGATAACGATACATTGGCAGCCCTTGTGGCAAACCTTATCAATGCCGATGCGATGGTAATTTTAACCGACCAGGAAGGGTTGTTCGATTCAGATCCGCGATCTAATCCCAGCGCCACGTTAATTGCGCGCGGGTCGGCAAATGATATGACTCTGCAAGCTATGGCAGGAAGTGGGTCGAGTATAGGTCGTGGTGGCATGCTTACTAAGGTAACTGCCGCTCGGCTCGCGGCCAGATCTGGAACCGACACAGTTATAGCCAGCGGCAGGCACGAAGGTGTCATCACTCGGTTGGCCGCCGGGGAGCCCATAGGCACGTGGCTTAAAGCTGACTCTGAACCGGTTACTGCTCGTAAGCAATGGTTGGCCGGTCAGCTCATGGTTAAAGGAACTCTCATCCTTGATTCAGGGGCTATTAGTGTATTGCAAAACTCTGGTAAAAGCCTATTAGCTGTCGGTATTACCTCTGTGGCAGGTGAATTTACCCGCGGCGAGGTGGTGGCTTGTGTGGACCAAAACAATAACGAAATCGCGCGAGGGCTTACCAACTACAGTGCATCTGAGGTCAAATTACTGCTAGGTCAGAGCAGCGAAAAAATAGAAGCTATTTTAGGTTATGGCGGCGAAGAAGAAATCATTCATCGAGATAATCTTGTTATTGGTCGCTAGGCCTATATAAGCAATAGACATAGAATAAAAAAAACCGGCATTAGCCGGTTTTTTTTCATCGCTGTAATTTGAAGCGAAGCATATCTTTAATTTAAGCTTGTAGCGCTTTTACCGCAGAGTTGAGACGGCTTTTATGTCTCGCAGCCTTATTCTTATGAATAATGCCCTTGTCGGCAAGGCTGTCGATGACAGGTACCGCAATTTTGTAGGCGCTGGTAGCGTCATCATAACTGCCGCTAGCAATTGCAGCGTCAACTTTCTTAATATAGGTACGAACCATTGACCGAAACGAGGCATTGTGACGACGGCTTACTTCGGCCTGGCGTGCGCGCTTTCGGGCTTGTGCGGTATTAGCCAATTTGGGCTCCTTTAAACTTAAATTCGGTGACTCAATGAGCCATTACTGTAATATTTTGACGGCGCCCGACTAACTGATCGAACGCAGGCCATAAAAGACGCGACACTATGCCGTTTTCAATTTGCTATGTCAAGAGCCCTTGTTTCCAATAAAACTAAGCTAACCAAGCTAGGTCTTCGCGATCATTAAATTTAACAGATTTGGGGTTGTTCTAATAATCGTTATGGCTGATATGCCGCGAGTCTTAGGCCATGGATCATAGACCTAGAGGCCAATGCACGATAGCCTTAGCCCTATCTCTGAGTATAGAGTTCTGAGTTTAGAAGAGTCATGTCAGAAAAACCATCACAAGACCCATCACTAGAACCTATAAAAACCATTAGTCCTAGCATTGCTAAGGAATCCGGACTGCTTCGCGCAAGCGGGGTCACCGGTTCAATGACTATGGTTTCTAGGGTGCTCGGGCTAGTCCGAGATGTGGTCATTGCAAGAGTATTCGGTGTCAGCGATGGCACTGATGCATTTCTTGTAGCCAATAAAATTCCAAACTTTATGCGTCGACTATTTGCTGAGGGTGCGTTTAATCAGGCCTTCGTGCCGGTGCTTTCGGAGTATAGAAGTACCAAGACGTTGATCGAAGTACAGGAATTGCTCAGGGCGGTTACTGCAAGCCTAGGTGGCTTTCTGATATTGTTAACTATTATTGTGGTGATAGCCGCGCCGCTCATTGCGGTGCCTATAGCCTATGGTTTTAGTGACGAACCGGCTAAGTTTGCGCTGTTAGTTGAAATGCTTCGAATCACTTTTCCTTACTTGCTGCTTATCTCTATGACGGCACTTTGCAGTGCCACCTTGAATAGTTATGGAAAATTCGCTATTCCCGCATTAACACCGGCTCTGCTTAATATTTCGCTAATTACTTGTTCTTTTTTATTGGCCCCTCACATGAGAACCCCTGAACTTGCTTTGGCGTGGGGTGTACTTATTGCAGGGTTTGCTCAGCTCTTTTTTCAGCTACCTTTTTTAGCGCGGCTGCAATTGCTGCCTATGCCAAAGCGGATTCAAAGCCATGAAGGTGTTGAGCGAATTAAGCGTCTCATGTTGCCGGCACTGTTTGGTGTTTCTATTAGTCAGATTAATCTGATGTTAGATACCTTCATCGCGACACTGCTTGTCTCCGGCAGCGTAAGTTGGCTGTATTATTCAGACCGCTTGATGGAATTACCGCTTGGGACATTTGGTGTGGCAATTGCTGTGGTTGTTTTGCCAAGTTTGTCTAGAAGGCATGCCCAGGCCTCAGGTGCGGAATTTTCCGCAACCTTGGACTGGGCGCTGCGAATCGTTTGTCTGATAGCCGTACCTGCCTCGTTAGCCTTATTGTTAATTGCAGAGCCGTTGATGGTTACCTTATTTGAAAATGAGAACTTCCTGGTCAGTGATGTTGTGAGTTCTGCGGCAAGCCTGCGTGCATACTCAATAGGGCTGTTAGCCTTTATGTCGATCAAAATATTTGCGCCAGGATTCTACGCGCGTCAAAATACGTCGACTCCTGTTCGGATAGGAGTGATCGCGATGGTCGCAAATATGATAATGAATTTGCTGTTTTATATGGCAGGGCTTGCGCACGTTGGTTTAGCCTTGGC
>JBLHTH010000206.1:0-3748 GCA_047627195.1 Pseudohongiellaceae bacterium
CGCCCATCTGCAGCATCAACCATTCAATCTCCTGCCAGTACTTCGGCCCCATAGGGCTAATCAGTTTGCCGCTCTTGTGTGCGAGATACATAAGTATCGCACCTGACTCCATTAATTGAATTCCGTTGTTATGATCAACAATGGCCGGTATTTTATTATTTGGACTGATCATCAAGAATTCTGGCTTATACTGATCTCCATTAGTTATATCGATAGGGAAGACCTGGTAGGCCATGCCAACCTCCTCCAACATGATGGAAACTTTGCGGCCATTTGGCGTACTCCAAGTATACAAATCAATGTTTTTGGCTGTCATTAAACAATCCTCTGTTATCAGGGTCACTGCCAATAATGTTGCGGGCAGATCGACAATTTTGTAGTAAGTGTAGTCCCTCGCCGGTCCGCATGAGCATTATGATAAGCTTGTGCGCCGCAAGGCAATAAAAGTAAACTACATCTTTTAATGGCAAACTCTGCCAGCAGTTTAAATTAAAATTACGTTGACTCAGGCGCTAACCATGGGAATATTCAATCAATTACTGTTTTCAATCACGCTTGCCAGCTTGAGCGCATGTCAATTAGAACTGGCCAAGCCTGTTCGCATGCCCACCGATGCGGAAGTCGAGCAATACAACGCCTCTGTGCCACCACAAGAGCGAATAGTTTGCCGCGAAGAAGTGCAGATCACGACACACATTCCACGTCGAAGTTGCCATTTGATAGTCAACATCGAAGAAGACTCCGCTTTCACCCGTTCAGAATTGATTCGCGCCATTCGCTAGCGCTCTATCTACGGGCTAACAGTTAGCAATAAAGTCGTAATCTATAGGTTTCGATAAATCGATTCGTTCATACGTAGACTCCATTGGATACTTCAGTCCAGTTGCGCAGTTAAATAAAAGCACCTGCTCGTCCTTCCCTATCCTGCCCGTAGCAAGCTCTTGTTTTAAAGCGGCTAGAGTCGCGGCGCCCTCAGGGCAAAGCAGAATGCCTTCCTCCTTAGCACACTCTTTATGCGCCTCATCAATAGCCTCGTCGCTCACCGCGACTGCAAAACCATTACTTTCTCGCACCGCATCTAAGATTAGAAAATCCCCGACTGCAACTGGAACTCTAATACCTGATGCTATTGTATCTGCATCCTGCCACGGCTGCGCATGTCGGGCCCCCTCATCATAAGCCTTAACAATAGGCGCACAGCCGGTGGCTTGTACCGCAACCATGCGAGGTCTTTTCGAGCCAATCCAACCGATTGCTTCCAATTCGGCAAAAGCTTTCCACATGCCGATTAGACCAGTGCCGCCACCAGTTGGATATAGGATAACATCTGGCACCTGCCAGTTTAGTTGCTCAGCCAGCTCCAAGCCCATAGTTTTCTTGCCCTCAATTCTGTACGGCTCTTTTAAAGTAGATGTGTCAAACCATTTCATTTTCTCTTTGCCCTCCCCAACAATTCGGCCACAGTCATTAATATAACCATTGGCAAGGAAAGTTTTTGCACCTTGAAACGCAATCTCTTCAATATTCACTTTAGGTGTGTCTTCGGGACAGAATACAAAAGTTTCTATATCAGCACGGGAACAATAAGCGGCCAGAGCAGCGCCAGCATTACCATTTGTAGGCATTGCCATCCGAGTCACACCCAGCTCTTTGGCCATTGCTACAGCTAACGCAAGACCTCTGGCCTTAAAAGAGCCGGTAGGTAAGCGGCCTTCGTCTTTTATTAGAATTTCACCACAGCCTAACTTGGCTTGTGTTTTCTGTGCCGGCAAAATTGGTGTCATTAATTCGCCAAGTCGAACAATGTTTTCTGATCGCCTCACTGGCAAAAATTCGCGATAGCGCCAAAACTCAGGCAGTCTGTCTTTTAAGTCATTCTTGCTAATAGACTTTCCCAGAGCTTCCAAGTCGTAACGCACTAAAAGAGGCTTTCCAGCCTCAGACAAGCCATGCAGTTGGTCAGCAGGATACTTTTTGCCGGTATAGCTGCATTCTAAGTGCGTAACGAAAGTAGGGTATTCCTTCATAGTTCTGCCTTTTAAGTTTCTATTTCCAATTTATTTTTTATGAGGTGAGCGAAACATAGAATCCGTCACCCCATCGCTATTAAATGAATGATGCAATGCCCCGCCAATGTGAACGGCTATTAACAACAGAAGTAGCCAGCAGGACCAAAGATGCAGGTCGGAAAATAATGCATTTAGATCATCGCTCTCTTGCGCCCATGCAGGAAGATCTAGCAGCCACCAGAGTTCGGTCCCCCAGCCGCTAAAAGATGAAGAGAGATAACCCGTCAGGCAACAGACAATCAACACAAGATACATCAAGCTATGAGCAATTTTGGCTATAAGCCGCTGCTTAAAGTCTGCTCCATCCTGTCCCTTAATACAGCGAAAAATGAAACTACCCAGCATGGCGAGAAGAACGAAGAATAAGGTAATCCCTACATTCTTATGCAATTGAAAGGGCAGCACCCGAAAGGTCGAATTCTCAGAAGGTAGCGGCAACGATAGCATCCACCAACTTGAGATAAGTAAATAAAACACAGCCAAAGCACTAAACCAATGGCAAAACCGAATAGCTTTAGACAAAGCTAAGGGTCGACTTTCAAATACTACACTTTTGTTTTCAGTCAAAATTCACCAGCCTATCTTATAAGCTTGTTGTTATCGTTTTTAGTAACAGCTTTTAGAAATTACTTTTAGAAATAGTGCGGGCGCCAAGTGCCAAGCTGAGATGAATGAAAAACCACATCAGCAATGGCCATAAATACTGGGCTCTAAGTAAAGGCCCCGTCTGTAGTGACGCAACAAACATCGCACTATCAAGTACAACTAGTCCTCCTAACACCCATACCAGTATTTTCAGCGCAAACCTATTGTCCGAGCCCGAACCTAAGCTCAGCGCCAAACCGATGGACGCTAAGGTCGCCGCGAGCCCTATCCCGCTGAGAATTTGCTGAACTGATCTGAACCAGTCAGGACTTGATTCAAGCGCAATTTCAACTTGCACCAACATCAGCTCACATTCACGAAGACTTAGGCCCTCCTCTTCAAGCTCATCGGCGCGGCAATCAACCTGTTGCTGCAAAGCAGCAAAAGCCGCAGCAGTAAGCACTTCTTGCTTAAGCAGTTCATTGCTATTGCTAGCAAAAAAAAGTAAACCAAATAAAATGCTCAGTACGGTAAGAAAGTGGCTTGCCACCGCGGAATGTTGTTCTTTGTAATTTTCAGGCATTTCTATTTTTGTTATTCCTGATGGTTCGAATACTTATCTCTGAAACGCTCATAAAACTCTTGTTGAGTTCCATAAAGATCTATTTCTCGACCTTGTATATAAGCAGTTGATTTATCGATATATCCTAAGCGTCACTGGCATTCCATAATCTTTATAGACTTATTACAATGATCTGCAACGCCATTTGAGACTGCTTTATTTTACGCAAGTACTTGAACCGATACTGCCTAAACGCTTGCCGCTGTAACGATGGCTTACAGTGTCACAGATGTGAGTTTAGTAATACCTAGCTCTCTTGCCGTGTTCCATTATCTTAACTTGTCCTTTTTTTATACATTTACTTTCAACTTTACCTACACCTTTGCTAACGCCTTTGTTCAGGGGCGAACGCGATGAGCGTAGCTCGATGTCGCACCTTAGGATTACGGCGGCTAGAACCAGTCTACATAGCTGCGCTGTTAAAGTAGAATCCAAAATTTAATTTCTATTGCTTTTATGCTGTACCGGAACT
>JBLHTH010000207.1:0-3533 GCA_047627195.1 Pseudohongiellaceae bacterium
ACTTTTACGCTAGAGTTGAAAATCTAACTAGTGAGGAAGACATTCTTGGACGACAGCCTTACGGCGCCCGCCCAAATAAGGACAGAACTATAACTGCTGGCGTTCGTTTTAACTTCTAGGTTTTTAATTCTAGGTTCTAACTTCGACTTTTAACTTTTAGGCTAGCACTTACCGCCTAAACATTTTACAGAACAGGGCAGCAGGTTGTGGCATGAACAAGGCCGCAACCTGCTGCCTTGTTCATCACTTCTCACCGATCACTTCTTTGTCTCTCTCTTTTCGACTTCCCCTCTTTGAAACCCACCTGTTTTTCGGCACCCAACAACTCTAATCAAATTCCAAAATTTACTATTTAGTTTTATTTGAGAGACTAATCATTTGCCCACGACAGAATTTATTATCCCAAGGAAGAATCTGCAACGCACTAAAGCACGTAATCATGCTACCGCTATCTTTTTTAAGTTGCTCTAATTATGAATACCGACACATCAAGAGAAAGAATCGAGTCTGCTCTGCGCTGCCTTTTTGTAGGAGATTCCCTTGCTATGCCAGTTCACTGGTACTACAACCCAGGCGACATTTACAAGCAGTTTCCTGGAGGAATCTACAAACTGGAAGACGCTCCTGCTTTTCACCCTTCCTCAATCATGTCGCTACACTCAACTCGACAAGGTGGACGCAGCTATCTAACAAAAAACAAAGCAACCGAAATTGTTGGTGACGTTATTCTTAAGGGGAAACGTCAATTTTGGGATGTGCAAAACCAGCACTATCATCAAGGAATGAAAGCCGGTGAAAATACTCTCAACGCTCACTGCGTTAGGGTGGCAATGCGCAGCTTAAGCGGTAATAAGAAAGCCTATTCAAAAGAAGTCTTTCTGAAAAATTACATTGCTTTGCTAACCGCTGACAAGCCTGAACATCCTGATACCTATGCAGAATCATATCACCGCGGGTTTTTCGCGAACCTTAAACAAGGCGTAGCTGAAGATAAATGTGGAGCGACAACGCATGACACAGCGTCAGTAGGCGGTCTTGTCATGCTAGCGCCTATCGTTTTCTGTGGCATGTTAAATGGGCTATCCGTTGATGAGATAAAGGCACAGTGTCATGAACATCTAATGCTTACTCATCCTGACGATTATCTAGCAAAAATCGCTGGCGACTACGTCGAGCTTTTAAGCAGATTATTAGCTCGAGATGAGACTGAAGATGCGCAGGAAATTATTGCCCAGGCTGCTCTTAAAAGCATTAACTTGAATCTTAAAGAGTTGACCGCAAAAAATTACAGTGACTTTGAGGTTGTTGGCGGCGTCTTTACTTCGGCTTGTTATATCACCGGCTCATGGCCGAGTGTGCTCTATTTTGCTTATAAGTTCTGCGGTGACGCCGAGCAGGCGCTGATTGCAAATACTAATGTGGGAGGAGATAACGTACATAGAGGTGCTGTCTTAGGCGCTATATTAGGCTTGATCAGCAGCAAGAACGCGCTAGCTTGGTATCTTGACCTCACAGACACTAAACAGTTAGACGAAGAAATAGCCGCTCTTTTGGGGGATTAGGTACTCGCTCTTAATTGTTAATGAAGAACAACCTCAACAAAAAGCCATCAGTGCGAGCTGAGCCGGTTAACCGACCCAGCTCGCACTGATGGCTTTTTTAGTCGAAAAAAATTTCTAGTCTAGAACAACAGGCAGCTCACTTGGCATTCCCCATTCTGCCCATGATCCATCATAGACCGATAAATTTGAGTATCCCGCGACGCTTGCCGCTAGCGTTAAAACACACGCGGTAATTCCGGAACCGCAGCTAGTAATCATCTTTTTATCACGACTGGTGAGAGCATCAAACAACGCACTCAGTTCTTGCTCTGACCTGAGATGCCCTTCTTTCAATACATTCGCAAACGGTAGGTTCAGCGCACCAGGCATGTGACCTGATCGACTTCCCGGCCTTGGCTCCGGCGCAGTGCCTGCAAATCGTCCGGATGATCTGGCATCAATAATATCAACCGTTGCGTCGGTGGTTGCCGCCAACACCGCTTCATAATCGCAAAACCCTGATTTTTGAAACGCTTCAAAATTTCCAATTGAAGAAGCTGATGTCAAGCTGTTTGCCACTTGCTGGCCAGCGGCGATCCATGCGGGCAAACCTCCGTCCAAAACAGCAACTTGCTCATGCCCCATCATCTGTAGCATCCACCACGCCCGCGGGCTTGCATAAATACCCACGTCATCATAAACCACAATAACACTGCTCTTATTGAGCCCGAGTGACCTTACTTTTTCCTGAAATAACTCAGTGGTAGGCATCATGTGAGGTAAGGCGCTACTGGGTTCACAAATTTCTTTGTCGTAGTCAAAACGTCTTGCCCCAGGAATAGCCTTGAAATTTCCCTCAGCATTTAAGGAGACAAACCCAGGCACAACCGGCGGCACCGAAGCATCGAGAATAACCAAATTCTCATTATTGAGGTTTTCTAGAAGCCATGTGACATTTACCAATGGCTTGGCGAGAGTAAGATTGGTGACATTCATTTCAGCAAGTTCCGATTACAGTTGCGGATAAAATCATGATTAGAGGCACGCTTATAGATGCAGCTGCGATTAGAATTGACGCTAGAGCTGCGAAGAAAACTCAAGCAGCTTCGTTCTAAGTTTTTCGGTATTCCTAGGGCCAATTCGAATTAATTGCTTGTGGACGGCTTGAAGATTCTCGATACCAGTATCAGCATAAAGATACATGACCGAAGGCTTTACCAATTGAAAAGGACCATCTAACTCGTTTGCCTGCAGGACATTGCTGATTGCCAAACGCAGAGTGTCATCAAAACTTACATTACGAAAACCAATTTCAGCATAGGCTTGTTGAAATAATGGAGACAGCATCTTATACAAACTGATAGCAGCATCGGTGTCCACGTCAATAAAGGTCGACACTATTTGATCAAACCGGACATAGGCGCTTTCGTCCATTACGAATAGGTTTTCATCGATATTGCGAACTGCCATTTCAGTCTGCATCGATCTATAAGGAAGGCCATTTTGGGGGAATTCCCCTCGGCTGATATTTTCCACAAACACAACAAACTTACGCACGATTTGGTCATTGACCAAATACGAAACGAGCTCTATGCCGTTTTGTAGTGCGCGAATATTTTCGAATACGAAGCTATCACTGGCGTTCAAACTAGGAATACGAACAGCCGATCCAGTAACTGCAAGCTGCGGCTGCGCTTTTGGGATTTCTATCTCTATTGGCAGGTCAACTATTTCGGGCTCAGCCGCAGCAATCACAGGAGGTGTGGGCTCTGGCCTAAATATTGACTGAGGCAATGCAGATCGCTCAGGATTCGACGAAGGCAGCGTGGCCTGCGCCTGCACAGGAGGCGCAATAATCACCGTTGTGGTTCCCTGCGGCGCTTCAAAGGTCAATGCCATGTAGATTAAATACAGCATTGTCGATACCGCCACCGCAACCACTGCCCATATACCTAATTTCGGCATGATACGCTCCCGCGTGAATTAAGTGAT
>JBLHTH010000208.1:0-3366 GCA_047627195.1 Pseudohongiellaceae bacterium
CGCCATGGGAAGATTCAGCGTGTTGCCGATGATGTCTACATGGTGCGGGGTCGAATGCCTTCCACGCCAAAAAGACCTTTATTTGAACGTTTGTTTATGTACTATTCGCGCACTATGACAGTTGTGCGAAGAAAAACAGGTGCCGGAGACTATGAACTAAGCCTAATAAATAGCCTGCGTCTTAGTGACAAGGCTCTTAAGCAACTATCTGAGTTAGGGAAGGTGAAACATATCGTTCGCCTGGGCTCATTTCACGGTGTAGATGATGCGTTCTACCTGCAGCGCTTCGATGCCAAATATTGGGTTGTCGAAGGTATGAAACATGCGTCAGGCTTGACCGTTGAACCTGAAATCTTGTCAGATACCAAGCTTCCTATATTAGAAAGCCAGCTTTTTAGTTTTGAGAACTTGCCCTACCCAGAGGCAATTATAGTTCTTCCTGCCACAAGCCACAGAGCGGGAGTAGCCATCACCACAGATTCTATTCAGAATCACAGCTCAATCTTTGACATTGATAACTCGCCGTTGGTCTCTCTTGGGATCTGGCGCATTGGTTTGGCAGGAGCGGCACGCTTAGGGCCAATCTGGTTGCGCGAGCAAATGCCACAAAGGGGTGATTCGATCCCGCTAACAGCCTTGGAGAAGAAAAAGAACATAAGTATTTTTTTCAGGCCGCAGTATCAGCGACTATTGGACCATCATGATTTTGACATGTTAATGCCAGGTCATGGCTGGCCAATAACTCGAGGTGCCAAAAAGGCAATAACGGTCAGCATGGACAGCCAGCTCTGCACTTGAGGGACACTCATCAGATAACCAGTTAACTCAACTGTCACACTTCAACTTCGAAACTAGCTTGATAGTTGGCATAGCGTAATCCTTATTCTGCTATCTGATGAGTGTCCCCCTATTTAACCGCAGTCTCGGACTAGTCCGCTGCTTTATCTGCAAATGGAATTACTGTATTTTTAACCTAATCTCTGATCATCCAACTAATAGGAATAATCCCGATGAGCTTTGCAGCAGGAATACTTGAAGGAAAAACAGCGGTCGTTACAGGCGGCGCTACTGGCATTGGTTCACATATAGTTCGCATGCTCGGCTCACTTGGTGCAACCGTTGGAATTGTTAGCCGCAAAGAAGAAAAGCTCCGCGCTGCAGTTGACGCGTTTAAAAGTGAAGATGGTATTGATGTTAAATGGCGCACCGGTGATGTACGAGATCCAGATGCGATGAAAGCTGTTATGACTGACCTTGCGAGTGAGCTTGGCGGTATTGATATTCTGATCTGCAATGCGGCAGGCAATTTTATCTGCCCAACTGAAGACCTCTCATGGAACGGTTGGCGCACTGTTATCGAAATCGACTTGAACGGCACGTTTAATTGCTGCCAGGCTGCACTGCCTTACTTAAAAGAAGCCGTTGATGGCGGCCGTATTGTTTCGATCAGTGCAACTGCTGCTAACTTCGGCTGGCCCGGCGCTGCTCACGCAGGTGCGGCCAAAGCTGGAATTCAAAATTTGATGAAGACTCTCTCTGTTGAATGGGGTGGCTACGGCATACGAGCCAACTATATCTCTCCGGGTCCTATTGAGGGTACAGAGGGTGTTGATCGGCTCATCATTGCTCAGGGCAAGTCTCAAGAAGCGCTTGATAAGATTCCTTTAGGCGCCTTTGGCCAAGGGAAAGATATCGCTAATGCAGTTGTCTTTCTTACCACGGAATGTGGGAAGTATGTGTCAGGTGCTGAACTTGCTGTAGATGGGGGCAATCAGTGGGCGAGGCAGTAAAGGGAAACGTTGAAAGCCTCTCAGCAAACGAAACAAGGCTAAGTCAATAGGCTATTGGCGCATTAGAGCTCTTAGCCTTCTTGCTATATTTTTAACGTCCCCGTTTTATTTACGATCTTCAGTAATAATCTCTCATTTGAATCATCATTAGGTGATGATCATAGAACTTCTGCGCTTTTCGCTGGTTCAAGATTACATAATTTGAAATGTGCTTGGAGATTTCATTCACCCTATTCGACTCGAATCCTATTTTTTAATGAGCTCAGTCTTTGCGGTAGTTTTATTACTATTAACTGTCCCAGCGAATAGTAGTGCCCGTCATATAATGGCGGCTATTTTGAAAAACCTAGAGAACACTAATAAAATAGTAAGCTAACGGTATGTTCTTTTCCTCAAAAATTCCTTTCTGCGCGTGCTTGTTCTTATTTTACTATTTTATAAGTGTGCCTAATTTACAGTGTTTCAGCCTTGCTACCAAAGCAAGGGCTTTAACCGAATACAAGGCCCAATCACGGTTTTATGCGGTGTGTTGCATTAGACGTGATCTACACAGATATCACGTAACCGATTGGTGGGATTTTACTTCCCCGCTGAATAGTAAGCCTATCCAGAAGAAAATCCTTCTCCAATTTGTTATTAGGCTCGTGCAGCGGCGGTATAATTTTATGCCTAAACTTATTGTTTACTAAGCTCGTGACTCGCCGCGGTCATCCCGATGTTTAGTGTCTTTATTTTGGAATCTAGAGAATTTTTATGTATGTAGTCTTTAGTTCGAAAACCTTTTTTACCTGACTTGTCTTCCAGAAAATAGGGAGATGAATTGCGTTCGTAATACGTAGCTTTCAAAAACTGATCTATCTTGCCGAAGCCCTTTTGAATCCTTTCGAGCTGCAATTCGAAATCGTCACCGAAGTAGGCCTTAACTTGGCCAAGGTAGGTGGTTCGGGATCTTTCCCATTGCGCTAGACCGGCTACATAACGATCCCAAGCTGTTTCTTCATTCTGATTTATTTGATCTGTTTTGGTTGGTTAGAGTATGTCTTTGCCCTAAATTCTAATGAATACAGAGCTTGATCGGCGAAACAGGAGAGTGTATCCATGTTGGAGCTAATTGAATCAAGTGTGCTATCTACTTTTGGGATTCGCTGGCTGATTTACTCTTGCCTCTCTTAAAATTCCGCTGAGCGGTCTTGAAAGTATTTTACGGCAAGCGTTCCGATATCGCTTAATACGATAGGTATTATAGATATGGCCGTGTGCTCTTCCTTTGTGATGTCTGTTGATTGTCCCAATCTACTAGACACCTCAATGCGTTATAATGAGACACTACTATTAGCAAGAATGTGAGGCGCGTTCTATTCAGTAGAATTCACGATAAAAGGTAGACACAAGGGGACACTGATAAAATAGTAAGTTAACGGCTAGCTAATCATCAAATAAAGCTGATTGGGTCAATTGGCGTGCTATGGGCAGTAAGCTGTTCGAGTCACCATCGGAATTACTCGTGCCATACCAAGCAACTACGACATCGCGATTCGGATCGACGAAAATTCCCTGCCCCGAATAACCGCCTTTG
>JBLHTH010000209.1:0-3313 GCA_047627195.1 Pseudohongiellaceae bacterium
GCTAGTTTTTTTGCGGCAGCCTGGAGGGCTAGTTCATATCCTTGCGCGCCAAGGCCTATGACACAGCCTTCGGCTATGTCAGAGAAATAAGAGTGATGTCGAAAAGACTCGCGCTTAAAGAGGTTTGAAAGATGCACTTCAATGAAAGGGGTTTCGGATGCGAGTATTGCATCTCGGATGGCGATACTGGTGTGAGTAAAGCCACCAAAATTAACCAACATAAAAGACGTTCCGTCGGTGCGTGCTAGTTGCAATCGATTGATCAGATCCGCTTCAGAGTTGCTTTGAACATGTTCAAAGCCCAAGCCAAGATTGCTGCACTGGGCACTCAATCTCCGGTTAATATCATCAAGACTGTCTGAGCCATAGATATGAGGCTCTCTTTGTCCCAATAAGTTTAAATTTGGGCCGTTTAGTACAAGTATTGTCGCCATCTTCGCCTATCTTGCCGGAACTTGGTAAAATTTCTTCTGGCATGGTTTGCAAATTAGTTTTTTGGTCATTGACCAAACTTAGCGTCATATTCTCAGAATTTGACCTAGATTTCACTAACTTTGTGACGAATTGGCAATAATTCCTGCTATAGCTCGAATTGTATCTCTTGCGCAGGGTAGCAAAATCCCCATTCGGCGCAGCCTTGAAACTCTATAAGTAGAATCGCGCCATCGCGGGGTTTCTCGGGGAGGCTTAAATCCACGCTGAGCTTCGAATAATACACTTCGACCTCACCAAAGAATTGGTCAGTCTTTTTAATGCCTTGAGGCATCTCAAAAGCCACAGGCTGAGCGCTTGTGTCTGGGGACTGTTGTAGGGAAAATTTGAATTGGTGTTTGTAAAGGTAATGCTCTTGGGCTGTTTCCCAAACAATTGAATAGGCGCCTGGTTCACTCTCGCTAATATAGAAAGGAAAAGCTTGCGCTAAAGGCAAAGGCCGCCATTGACCGCGATTTTGGTCTGTGAAGCTGCTTAGACTCGGTCCGTCTAGCTGAGCTAAAAGTATTTGCGGCAGTAGCAGGAAACTTAGCGCAAAAAAGGTTTTTGCGCGGCGAGTTAAATTTAAAAGTAATCTTGTTGGCATGGCTAACCACTTTAAGTTTAGTCGCCTTAACTGTGGCGATTTCTTTATTCTTGTCATCAATTCCTTATTACTGCGTTCTCGTAGATAAGACCGCCAAATCAATGTTTTATTTTTGCTTTGTTGATCAATTGCTATATTTGTCGAAAATCAAACAGGCGTTGGTGCCGCCAAAGCCGAAGCTATTGGACATGATGCGATTGAGGCTAACGTTGTCTTGGCGTGTGAGCGCAACTGGAAAACCAGCCGCCGCTTCATCCAGGGTGTCGATATTGGCAGAAGCTGCGATGAAGCTATTTTCCATCATCAAGAGGCTGTAGATGGCTTCCTGTGCGCCGGCAGCGCCTAATGAATGGCCGCTCAGAGATTTGGTCGAATTTAAAGTTGGAATGTTGTCGCCAAAAACTTGTTTGATTGCGCCCAGTTCTGCAACGTCTCCGGCTGGCGTACTAGTGCCATGGGTATTGATGTAATCGATTGGGCCTTCTAGGTTAGTTTTTGCCATTATCATTGCCCGCGCACCGCCTTCACCGGATGGAGCAACCATATCGTAGCCATCGGATGTTGCTGCGTAGCCAGTTAGTTCCGCGAGAATATTGGCGCCTCGCGCGAGGGCATGGTCTAGTGCTTCAACGACTAATACTGCGCCGCCGCCAGCGATTACAAAACCATCTCTAGCGGCATCAAATGCTCGAGACGCCGCTTCAGGGGTATCATTGTATTTTGTGGAAAGTGCTCCCATAGCGTCAAACATATGAGACATAGTCCAATGCTCTGATTCTCCGCCTCCGGCAAAGACTACATCTTGCTTATTCAGCTGAATGAGTTCAGCGGCGTGCCCTATGCAATGCGCACTCGTCGCACAGGCAGAGGAAATAGAATAGTTCACGCCTTTAATTTTAAATGGTGTGGCGAGACACGCAGAAACGCTACTGCTCATTGTTCGAGGAATTCGATAAGGGCCAACACGGCGTACACCTTTTTCACGCACTATATCTGTAGATTCAAGCTGATCTTGTGGTGACCCTCCACCTGAGCCCACTACCAGGCCAGTTCGAGGATTGGAAACCTGTTTATCGGTTAGCCCCGAGTCTTTTACAGCTTGCAGCATTGCCACGTAGCTATATTCTGCTGCCTCTCCCATAAAGCGTTTAAGTTTACGGTCTATTAGATCTGTTGTATCTAAATCCACCGATCCGCTAATTTGGCTTTTCATGCCAATTTCTTTATAGGAAGCATTATGGCGAATACCACTTTTGCCCTGCTGGAGTGAATCCAACACGGTGTGCTTGTCATTGCCTAAGCAAGACACTATTCCCATACCTGTAATGACTACACGACGCATATTATCCTCGACAAAAAATGCTGCTAAAAAGAAGTTTCGGGAGTGAACAAGCCAACCTTTAGGGCCTTGGTGGTGTAGATCACCTTACCATCGACAGCTACTGTGCCGTCAGCTATCCCCAGCACTAGTGTACGATCAATTACTCGCTTGACGGAAAGTGCATAGGTAACAAGTTTAGCATTTGGCAATATTTCACCAGTAAACTTTACCTCACCGGCACCCAGTGCGCGGCCTTTGCCTAGGTGGCCGCGCCAGCCTAAAAAGAATCCAACCAGTTGCCACAACGCATCCAAGCCCAAGCAGCCTGGCATAACCGGGTCTCCTGGGAAGTGGCAATCAAAGAACCAGAGATCAGGGCGGATATCTAATTCGGCAATTATTTGTCCTTTACCGAATTCGCCACCATCGCTAGTGATACTAGTTATTCTGTCTAGCATTAGCATGTTGTTGACGGGTAGCTTGGCATTTCCTGGCCCAAACAAGTTCCCGTGCCCGCACTCTATCAATCCGTCCATGTCGTAGGAACTTTGCGGGATAAAGCCCTCATTCTTATTTTTCATAGATTTTATGCTCTTGAGAGCTCCGTGTTAGCGACGGCGATGAGTTTAGCGTGACGAGATCAAATAATCGACCGTAATTTGGCAAAGCGAAGCTGATGTGGACTCGCCAGACTGCCTTACTGATCCTTTGCCGAATTTGCGGGCATTTGTGTTTGTTTTTTAAGCTAAATATCAATGCTATTACCTGTGCTAGTACCGAGAGGCGTCGGGTCGAGACTATGACTTAAAGCCTGGGCTTACCTTGCAAGGCATTTTGCTCATATATCGGGTTAAGCTATCACTTTATTACAACGAATAATGCCTCGTTAGGATAGGGTTTTAGCTGTCGTGAAT
>JBLHTH010000210.1:0-3122 GCA_047627195.1 Pseudohongiellaceae bacterium
AGCGCAGTCGTGCTTGTTGGTTGCAACAGTTGGGTTCAACTCACCGGTCAAGGAGAGGGCGTGATTCTTTTGCCTGAATCCGGGGTAACCACCTGCAACCGCATTGGCGGCACTCGATCCAGTACTTTGAATAAAATCCTGTTTGCCAAGCGCAACCGTGCCCAACTCGAAGAAGAATTAAACACCTTGGCCCGCAATGAGGCTGGCAGCATGGGTGGCGACGCCATTGTCATTGAGTCTCCAATCAGCGATGGTACCCAGCGTTTTGGCGTATACAAATGTTGAATAATCTAAAAGCCCCAATTCTCTCACTAAAGTAAGAAAGTTCGGCAGCATGCCAGCAGGGCAATAACCTTAACCAGCGCATAGGGCAAGATTCTCCTTGTCTGCGCCGGTTTAAGTCTAAAGGTAAGACTATTATTTTTTGCTATTCTTCCCTATTGCTAGGCCGCCACTACTTCGCTATTTGCTCACTCATGTCTCAGGATCAACTATCTAGCACTTTCCTCATACTCCAGAACAATTAGTCAGAGAACTCTTATAAACGTATATGCTTTAGCCAAGTAGAACGACTGTTAAGTTAACCTGCTGGCATAGTCACTGGAACTTGAGGATACTCGATCTATAAATACGTTATAATCTGCCTCTTCCCGGCTTAAAAACCCCAGATAATAATAGAGCTTAACAATGGAAAAGCTTCTCATTTCACTGAGCGATGGATTCGCTCAGGCTCCAAATAAGGTGCTGCGTTTTCGCAGCTTGGTACTATCTGGTTTGCTGACGCTAACGATCTTCATGGTATATGGAGTATTCACTCGCACCGAGCTGGACATGACCACTGACAGCTTCTTGGATCAGTCAGATCCTGCTATTTTCGCCCTCAATGAATACCGACGCCAATTTGGCAGCGATGACTCTGTGTTTTTGGTTTACCGAGCCAAAGACGGGGATGTTTTTTCACGAGCCTCCCTCACTGCCGTTCAAAAACTTACGCAGGATCTGCGCAACTGGCAAAACCTTGACCCCACAGACTACCCGTCAGAAATCAACGGAATTGCACTAGATTTTAATGAGCTAAACCACATCCGCCGCATCCAATCCATCGCCAACGTTCGCTATCAAGAAAACCAAGGTGACACGTTGCTTTCCAATCGTTTGGTGCCAGCTGTTTTGCCGGAATCCGATGAAGCTTTAGCCGCGATCAAAGCCAATGCTCTAGCGCAAGAGGACTATCTGCTGGCATTTTATTCAGCCGATGCTCGATACGGCGCCATAATGATTCAGACTGATTTTGGGGCTCAACCTATAGCCGACTATGTGCCGGCTGTTGACGCGGTTGAAATAACCTTGGATGACAGCTTCGCAGACTTTTCTGGCTTTGATAGCGGTGTTGGTGGCGATGCTAGCTTTGATCTTGAGTTCGATGAAAGCGCCGCTATTCAAGAGGTCACTTTTGAACCTGTGAATATGCTGGGCTATACCAACTTTCATATTGTCAGCAAAGCCCTGTACGATAACTACAACGATACCTTTGATTTCTTTCCGGTGGGTAACCCACCAATGATGGAATTCATGATGCAGGTGCTAAACCAGATGATGGGTCTAGGCATAGTGATGGTATTAATTTTCACTTTGCTGCTGTGGGTTTTGTTTCGATCGTTCAGCGCCGTTCTTTGGCCCATGGTAACAATCGCCGCGAGCATTGTATGGACTTGGGGAATAACTGTCTGGCTGGGCGTCGCTGTCTCTCAAATGATCTCTCTTACCGTGCTTTTGGTGTTTGCTGTCGGCATTGCCGATTGCGTGCATGTAATGAGCGCGTATTTTTCTTTCCGGCGCAGCGGTGTCGAGCACTACGAGGCCCTATCCAAGTCCTATGGCAAAACAGGTCTTGCCATCTTCGTCACTACGTTAACCACTATGTGCGGCGTTCTGGCCTTAACCACATCTGACCTTCTACCCATTCAAGTGTTTGGTTTAATGTCAGCCTTCGGTGTGGTCATGGCGTTTTTCTTCACTATCATCTTACTGCCAATTCTGCTGGATTTGTGGCATCCAGGAGCCCCTCAGGCTGGAGACTTAAGTTTTATAGATCGGATGGGCGCCAGGTGGACCAATCTTTACATCGGCAAAAAAACAGCGATCAGTTTAGTGTATGTCGTTGCTGTTTACGGCTTACTAGGGATTTATGTCGGCACTTATATAATCGCAATTACCGGCATGACCTATGTGGTCGTTAATTGGCAAAATCAAATTCTAACTTTTGTACCTTTTATTGTAGCCAAACGTCCTTGGTTAATTTTAGGGATATTCGCCACCGTGTTTGGCTTTTGTGCCTATGGCACCAGCCAAGTAAAAATTGACACCAACATGACCGAACTCACGCGCGAGGATAGCGCTCTTAATCAAGCCTACGATATCGTCGATGAGAATATGGCCGGCGCTCAGTCGATGGTGATAATGGTCGATACAAAAACTACCGACGGCCTGCTAAATCCAAAATTGTTAAAAGCCATAGATAATTTTCAAACCTTAATAGAGCAACGGGATAGCGAGCAGGTAACGAGAACAAATTCATTAGCCAATATTATAAAAGACACTAATGAAATTATGAACGATGATAATCCGGCATTCTACACAGTGCCTGAATCAGAGCAGATGATTTCCCAACTGCTGTATTTGTTCAACAGCGCAAACCCTGAAGACCGACGCAGCCTAGTCTCTGATGACTATAGCCGCTCACACATCACGCTGAACATATACAATGCTGGCTCGTATCAATATAAATTGTTTTTCGACCAAATAACAAAAGACATCGACACATTTTTTGGACCTCTCGAGGAAGAATTCCCTGAGCTGGATGTCTACCTTACCGGCTCAATGGCATTGATGATGCGAATGGCTGATGAGGTTGCACAATCTCAATTTGATAGCTTTGCATTAGCTATTGTCGTGATTAGTCTGATCATGATTTTAACCCTCGGATCAATTCAGGGCGGGCTAATGGCGATGATCCCCAACGTGATCCCTGCCTTACTTGGCTTCGGCCTAATGGGTCTCATGGGCATCCCTTTGGATACAGACACCTTGTTAATAGCACCGCTAATTATTGGCATTGCGGT